>CAYRLP010000174.1:0-6240 GCA_964424935.1 uncultured Bacteroides sp. | reverse complement strand
CGTCTCCTCCAATCCCCTCTTCAAATCATATTCCGGTTCAAAACCGGTGAGGGACAGGATCAGGGAATTGTCGCCCCAGAGCCTGAAAACCTCGGAGGAAGCGGGCCTGAGCCTCTCCTCATCGGTCTGGATCCGTACCCTGCTCCGCATGATCTCCTTGATCATTTCCACCATGTCCCCCATGGATACCTCGGAATTGGAGGAAATGTTGATTTCCTTCCCGATGGTTTCGTCGCAATCCGCAATGGCCAGGAAGCCCCGGCAGGTATCCTTCACATAGTTCATATCCCGGGTGGGACGCAGGTCACCCAGCCGGATCTCCTCCGCGCCGGAGGCTATCTGGGTGATGATGGTGGGAATGATGGCCCGGGCCGATTGCCTGGGGCCGTAGGTATTAAAGGGACGAACGATGGTCACCGGCAGATCAAAGGCGTGGTGATAACTCATCGCCACGGCATCCGCCCCGATCTTCGAGGCTGAATAGGGCGACTGTGGCTGCCTGGGATGCTCCTCGTTGATGGGCACATACCGGGCCGTCCCGTACACCTCGGAGGTGGAGGTGATCAGCGTACGGATCCCCCCCAGCTCCCGGGAGGCCTGGCAGACATTCAGGGTGCCTTTCACATTGGTATCCACATAGCTGCCCGGGGCATGGTAGGAGTAAGGGATGGCAATCAGGGCCGCCAGGTGAAAGACCAGGTCGCTGCCTTCCACGATCTTCCGCACATAATAGGGATCCCGGACATCGCCCGTAAGCACCTCCAGACTGTCCCTGGAAGGAATATCTTCAAGCCAGCCCCAGTTGTTGAATGAGTTGTACTGCGCCAGGGCCTTCACCCGGTATCCCCGCTCCAGAAGCAGCTCTGTAAGGTGTGAACCGATAAATCCGTCGGCGCCGGTGACAAGTGCGGTTTTCATGATTCAGAGAAGATAGACGTATTACAAATATAGTTCATTCTCTCTCAGTCTGGGATTCAACAGCTTTTTGAGGGCGATGATGTAGGTGAACGGATTCAGGTATTCGGCTAGCAGGTTCCAGGTAAAGCGGGAAACCGGGACATTCCTGTTCACCCATTTCAGGCGGAAGATCTGGCACGTATACCATTTAAAACGTGATTTCAGACGGAGGTCCAGCGGCATGTAAGGATAGGTATAGATCCTCCGCATCCTCTCCTCCTTAAAGTAGTTGGGATTGACCAGAAAGCTGTTCCCGGTATTGTTCTGTGCCTGGGCATGCATCCGGTAGTTCACCGTCACCTCCTCCATAAAGTAAAGCCTGTGACCGTTGCGGGTGAGATTCAGCCAGAGGGTATAGTCCTCAAAATCCCGGAACCGTTCATCAAAGCCCCCGACTGACAGAAGGGTCTCCCGGTGCATAAAGGCGGTGGGGGTGAAATGGATCCGGTCGAACTTCAGCAGCATGCGGAACTGGGCCTCTGCCGTACGTTCCGGCCAGAAAATGCTGTCCGGGGCAATCTCCTCGGGGGTGGTGCGGACAAAGTTCTTCTCATCAAAAGATCCGCGATATACGTTCAGCTGTGAAAAAAGGACCCGGATCTCCGGATGCGCGGTCACATATTCCATGCTTTTGGTCAGGAACCCGGGGTAAAAGGCATCATCGCCGCCCAGAAACTTGACCCACTCGCCGGTCGCCTTCTGCAATCCCCTGTTCCCGTTGGCCGACACCCCGGTATTCACGTCGGAGGTAACCAGTTCCGTACCCGGGAATCTCCGCTCGTTGTCTTTCAGCCAGTTCCTGCACAGTTCCACCGTCCGGTCCGTGGAACAATCGTCGGTAATAATCAGTTCGATATTCTTCCAGGTAAGATTCGCCACACTGTCCAGGGTTTCCAGGATGAAGTCCGCGGAGTTATAGGTGACGATAATGACAGAGACTTTGGTATTCATGAGTTGAGTCTGCGTTTTATTTTTTCCCTGATGAAGGATTTCAGATCCATCAGCTGGTTCAGTTTGTATACCGAATACAGGGTGGCAAGCGCCAGCACCAGGCCACCGGCCAGATACCTGTACAGCGGGGTTTCCAGAAATGAGGTTGCAAAGGCCATGATCACAAACGAGTAGGTAAAGATCATCCGGATGTACAGGTGGGCCGGGAAACTGATCTGGTATTTCCATTTCAGTACAAAGAACTGGATCAGGATGGCGATGGCATAGGAGATGATAAAGGAGATCCCCAGGCCATTAAGACCGTATATGTGGTAGCAGAACAGGTTCAGTCCCAGGATAATGGATCCGGAGATGATTTCCAGGGTCAGAAACAGGCGGCCGTGCCCCTTGGCCAGATAGATGTACCCCATGGCCCAGGAGAGGGTTTTAAAATGGATCCCCAGAATGGTCAGGTTGGTGAACATGAGCATGGGCAAAAACTCCTTGGTGTAGAGCACCCGGATCACTATCGGCATCATGATGATAAGCAGGGCCAGCAGCGGCGTCAGGATCAGTACGGCCGTTTCACTCTGCTGCCGCACCAGCTCCTGCACTTTCAGGTTGTCTTTATTGATGGCGGAGAGTCTTGGAAAATAATCGGTGGCCATGGCGGCAAACACCACGGCGGTATACTGACCCACCACACCCCAGCCGGCATTATAGAGTCCAACCACCTCCACCCCGCCGTTGTGACTCATGTAGGCGTTCAGGACGTACCTGGACAGGGAGGCGATCAAACCGGCAATGGTCATGGAAACCCCCAGCCGCACCATCCCCAGCCCGGATGTGATAGTCTCCCGGTAGCTCATCTGCACCGGTTCAATCTCCACCTTTCTGTAATAGTGCCAGGAAAGTAACAGGGCGGTCACCGACGAAATCACCATGGCCGGCACGATGCCTTCGTTCCCGTACCAGTAGTAAAGGGGAATGGAGGTCACCAGACCCAGGGCGGAACCCCACACACTGGCCTTTGCCAGATACCGCAGCCTTCGGGTCCCCTGCAGGACGGAGGTCTGCGCGTGGCTGATGGCACCTATCAGCATGGTAAGGGCCAGCCACACAAAAGCCCAGGTGTATTCCCTGTTGCCAAAGGACCACTCACTCAGCATGGGGGAAAGTCCCGCGGTGACCACGGCGCCCAGCATTCCGGTAATCCAGGCCCAGCGGCGCAGGGTCAGGACGGCCCTGGCCAGGCCTGTTGCACCTTCTTCACCCTCTGCCGCAGAGATATCCCGGACCGCACTGAAAGAGATCCCCAGGCCGGTTATGGCAACGATCAGATCGTAGGGAGCGTTCAGCAGTCCGATAATACCCACCCCTGCCGCACCCAGCAGCACGGCCACGAACTTCACCCGGACGATCCCGATCAGGATATTGAATACCTGCACCCCGCCAAACAGGGAGGTTGCCTTAAATATCTGCCGATACGAAGATCGTTGTTCTGTGATTCCTGTAACTGACACCGGATTACTCCGTGTAATGATTTATGGATTCTACAACCTGGCTCCTTTCCCCTGGACTCATTACAGGACTGATGGGTAGACTCAATACAGTTTTGTGTATATGCTCTGTAACAGGAAGATCTAACCGGGCCCATTCCCTGTAGGCGCCCTGCCTGTGTGGGGGAATGGGATAATGAATCAGGGTCTGGATCCCCTGGTCCTTCAGGTACTGCTGCAGGTGGTCCCGCCTTGGATGGCGGATCACAAACAGGTGCCACACATGATCCTGGGCACGCAGTGCGGAGGCCCCGGTTCCGGGCAGGATCACCTCTGGCTGCACGATATGATCCAGATAGTACTGGGCCACTTCCCGGCGGAGCTGGTTGTCCGCATCCAGCCGCGGAAGCTTCACCCGCAGAACGGCAGCCTGTATCTCGTCCAGCCTGGAATTCAGTCCCTGGTAGGTATGTACGTATTTCTTGCCCGAGCCGTAATTGGCCAGGGCCCGGATCGTTTCAGCAAGTTCGTCATGATCGGTGGTTACGGCCCCTCCGTCGCCCAGGGCCCCCAGGTTCTTACCGGGATAAAAACTGTGTCCCGCTGCATCTCCAAGGGAGCCGGTACGCCTGGAATCATGGATCCGGGCTCCGGCAGCCTGGGCATTGTCTTCAATGAGCAGCAGGTCGTGTTTTCTGGCCAGCTCCTCCAGCTCCTCCGGCCAGTGGGCCCGGCCATAGAGATGGACGACCATGATGGCCCGGGTTCGCGGGGTAATCTGCTTTTCAATGAGGGAAACATCCAGATTGTAGGTATCCAGGCCGGGTTCCACCAGCAGGGGCCGGAGCCGGTTGTCGGTAATGGCCAGCACGGATGCGATAAAGGTATTGGCAGGAACAAGGACCTCGTCCCCTTCCTTCATCATTCCCAGCTCCAGGTAGGCCCTCAGGATGAGACGCAGTGCATCCAGCCCGTTGGCCACCCCGATGCAGTGCCTGGTACCAATGTAGGATGCATAGGCCTTCTCAAACTCCGTGACCTCCTCCCCCAGCAGAAACCAGCCCCGACGGACCACCCTTAGAATGGCGTCGGAGATTTCGGGTTCAAAACTTGCGGTGATTTTCTGTATGTCCAGGAATTTTACCACCTGGGAAAGGATTTGAATACCTCCACGAAATAGTCCATGTCCTGCCGGTTCAGGGCCTGGTGCACCGGGATGAAAAAGGCTTCCTCCCCGTAAAATACACTGCACTGGATCCCGTGCATCCAGAAGTAGCTTTTCAGGCGCGGCAGGTCGATCTGCTGCCCTTCTGTCCGGAACATAAACACGCCGGGTACCACCCCCGGGTCCAGGTTGAACCTCTCCTCGAAACCCAGTTCGGCAAACCTCTTCCGCAGGTAGTGGTAATTGAAGATCCGCTCCCGGATGATCTTTTCCCTGGAGTCGATCTGGGAGGAGAGTGCATTCTTGATGTGCCTCAGCTCCTCCTTGCCCAGCTTTTCATTTTTTTTCAGCCGGTCCGGCTCATTGGCAACCAGGAGTCCCCCGATCTGCATGGGAAACATTTTGGGAAAACTGTAGATTACAAAATCGCCCACGGTGCCAATCTCCTTATCGGAGTCCTCCGAAAAGAAGGAGAGGGCGCAATCCTCGATCACGGGGAGCCCGTGCTCCTTGAGCTTGCCCAGACCGGCAAAGGGATAGCCAAATTCGTGGTTTACAAAGATCGCCGCGGTTTCAGGCAGCATTTCCCGCGACCACCTGCAGTATTTCTCAATGGCTTTGGTGACACAGCTGCTGATGTAAAAATTGCCCGAAGTGGTCAGAATGGTGACCACATCCTCCTTCTGCAGGTTCAGGGAATTCAGGGCGATATCCATGGCCTGGCGGCCGTTTATGGTATATTCAAAGTACTGGGAATCAAACCGCTCCTCCAGATAGGTATCGATCAGGCTGCTGTCGGGAAGACAGTGGTTCCTGGCCAGGTCCGCTGTGGTGAAGGGGCCGATCCTGTACATGGGCAGACTGTACTGATCTGGATTAATAACAAACATGGCTATGGGTTGTATGGGAAAATCTAGGGTGCATCCTCCCCCCTCTTCCAGGAAAAACTGTATCTCAGGGAGGAGACCCCGTTGTGTGACTCTTTGAATCGTAAAAGTCCTTCGTTGGGAATGCCGGATTCGGTGGAGATCCCGAGATCCAGGAACCGGAAGCCGAGCTCCTTGTAATGGGACCACAGATTATAGGTCAGAAAGTCCATGGCCCTGAGTGGCCGGCCTGTCTCATTGTCGCCCCAGAACAGGGCATATACGATTTCCGGGTGGCTCCGGTAAAAGATCCCCGAAGCCGCGATGGAACCATCCGCCGTATTCACTTTAAAGAAATCGGTGGGCCACAGGGAAGCAGTATGCAACACATCCTCAAGGCTCATGAAGATGGGCCGGCCATAACGGGCCCGGTTCTCCCGGACAAGCTCGTACACTTCCCTTTTCTGGTCCACTTCCTCAACCAGTTCAAAGACCAGGTGGTTCCGCAGGGCCTGCCGGTAATATTCCCGGCTGTTCTTGTGGGAAAAGCTGCCCTGGAACTGCTCCAGGTCGATCCAGCTGGAGATTTCCGGCAGCGGGGAGTTGTATCCCTCCCGGAGAAGTGCCGAGACGCACTTGGCCGTGAAAGTGGGATGGTACAGATCGGGGGGAAGGGTCAGCTCCAGGCCCTGCAGGTCCCCGGCGGCCAGGTACTCTTTCAGGGAAGCGACGAAGCTATCCACCTCGCTGGCATAAATATTCTCATTGCGGAAATGAAAACCGCCAAAGGGAGCGGAGAAGGGGGAACGGATCACTCCTTCCC
>CAYRLP010000173.1:0-6244 GCA_964424935.1 uncultured Bacteroides sp. | reverse complement strand
GTTCTATTCCAAGATCATGACTTATATGGCATTTATTGGTATGATCCTCGTACTGGGAATGAGCCTGTTGGGAAAAGAGATATTAAAATTCCTGGCCCAGGATCCGGAGTACTGGGCCGGCTATAAGATCATCCCAATCATCTCCTTTGGACTGTTTTTTAATATGGTACGTTATTTTGCCTCCACCGGTCTGAATATTGCCATGAAAACAAAATATATAGCAATCTATACGGTGGCCGCCTCCCTTCTTAATATCGGGCTGAACATTCTGCTAATCACCTATTTTAATTACCTTGGTGCTGCAGTTGCCACTCTGATCTCTCATTTTATCTTTATGATATTGATCTATCGCAGCTCCCAGAAAGCATATATGATACCTTATGAGATTAAGAAACTGGTATTAATCGTTATAATCAGCCTTGGAATACTAGGCCTGGGATACCTGACCAATGATCTTTCCCTGGCCATGAGGCTGATCATAAAATCCCTGTTAATCATATCTTTTCCTTTTTTACTCTTTGCTTTCAGGTTTTACGAACCGGTTGAACTGGAAAGGATTCGGCAAACCTGGGAAAAATGGTCCCCTTTCCATAAAAAATTGAATCATTAACATGGACAGCACTGACTGAGATGAAACGAAAAATTCGTGATATCACATTCTTTCTAAAAAATTTCAATTACGAACAACTTTACTGGTATTTCGAATTCGGACGTTCGAAAAGAAAAATCAATACGGATGAATTAAGGAATCATCTGCAGGATATCGACCGGCCGGTCTTCTTTCTTTCCACCGGACGAACCGGGACAAAATGGTTCGCGGATCTGTTTTCATGCGATCATAAAATAAAGGCATTCCATGCCCCTTCACCGGATCTGGCAGCGCAGAACCTATTCGCTTACGCTTCACAGGAAAATCAGACCTTCAGGAATGAAGAGCTGAACGAAATCCTGGGCCAGATATTCATGGCAGCCAGGGAAAGTCATCTCAGATACAGTTATAAATGCCTGCGAAGATACCTGGAGACAAACAACCATATTACCTTTTTCGCCTATGCCCTGGGAGAACTTTTACCCCAGTCCAGGTTCATACACATTCACCGTCATCCGGGCGATTTTGTCAGCTCGGGCCTGAAACGCAACTGGTACAGTGAGGAAGGAAAAGAACAGAGACAGATTGCCCCGGTAAAGGGCCCGGAAAAGGAGGCATGGTCCCGCTACCATACGATTCAGAAAATCGCATGGCTGTGGAAGGAAACCAACACATACATCGAAACCTTTAAGCTTAGCCTTCCATCAGAAAGAGTATTCACCTTTGATTTCTCTTCCATGGATTTTGACTCTTTAAAAGAACTGATACGTTTTACAGAGGCCAGGATCAGCGATAATCAAATCCGGAAGAGGATCACCCGCAGGCTGAACGACCAGCAGTACCAATCATCGGAAAAATACTCCAACTGGACAGATGAAGAGAAGCAAATGCTGGCTGAGATGTGCGATCCGCTTGCAGGAAAATACCAATACAGGCTCTGATGAAAGGCTGGCTCACAGATTCGCAAAAAGAGTTCATCCTTGAACACCTGGACCATCACACGCGACTAAGTCAGGACCTCCGTAATTATTTCAGATTCGGGCAGGAAGATCCGAAACAGGATCCGGGCATCTATTTCCGGACATCACAGGAACCCCTGGACCTGAGCCGCCTGGTATGGATCGACGAGATCCCCGTGCTATACCCCGTCCCCGGTCAACCTGAAAAGTTCTACAGCCTGGAAGGAAACAGTCTCATTTTCCACCACGATCTGCTGAAGTCCGCGTTCCACTTCCTGTCCGGGTACGAGGAGTTCAGGCTCAAATCTGAGGACCAGTTCGGCAGGTTTCCCTGTAAAGAATCCATTCCATATAAACTGGGTATTATCCATAGGCCCGTGGTCAACTACTATTTCAAAAACCTGCTGGAAGGAATCAGCAAGTTTGCCTCCACAAACGGAATCCCCTTTCAGCAGGCTCCCCTTCTGAAACAGCCCGTACTCATGCTCAGTCACGATATTGACCTGATCAGGGGTTATGGATTCTTTGAAACCGGTTACAAGTTCAAGCAGCTGCTGGGTTTGGCCCCGGCTACAATGAGCCGTAAAAATCATTTTATGGATGCTTTCGGGGCTCTCTTTCATTTCCTGAACCCGCTTTCCAGAAAGGATCCGTACTGGACCTTTAAGAACCTGATGAAATGGGAAGAGGACCGAGGATTCCGGGCTACCTATTTTTTTCTGGAAAAGGAAGGGGGCAGACATGAAAATTCGCGGTACCGGTTCCACTGGAGAAAATTCCGGGACCTTTTCATGGAATTAAAAGCTCGCGGACATGAAATCGGGATTCATGGGACGATTCGGTCAGCCACTGAACAGGAAGCCATGAACCGGACGGTGAATAACCTTCGGGCAGTATCTCCGGATCAGGTGGTTGGGATCCGGCAGCATTACCTGAAATTTAAACCGGGACTCACAGGTAAGATACAGGAGCAGGCAGGATTGCAATATGATGCGTCACTGGGATTTGCTGAACATGACGGATTCCGGCACTCCTATTGCTGGCCTTTCAGGCTGTTTGATTTTCAGAATGACCGCAGCATGGAACTATGGGAAATACCGATGACCCTGATGGACAGCACACACTTCTTTTACCGGAATCTGAATCTTGAAAAAAGCCGGGAAGCTGTGAACGCTCTGGTATCTGAAGTGCTTAAATTTAACGGTGTGTTTTCCCTGCTCTGGCACAATAATTTTTTCAATGAAAGGGAAATCAGCGGGATCACGGCGCACTACACCGGGATTCTCGATTTATGCAAGGAGAACCATATGGATGGCCTGACCGGCCGGCAGATCATACAAAAGATGCAGATTGCAGATGGATTTTAGGTTTATTAAAGTAACGTCCTTCTACAAAGACTTCCTTGACTCCTATTACTGGTCAAACCAGCCCGTTATATCCGAAAGCTATCAGGAACAATACCGGCACCTGATGGATCAGGGCTATGGATATGCCGACTATTTCCCCCGCTACCTGGAGCAGAATCACGGGATCCCTGGTACCGAACTGATCCACAACGCCCTTCACCTGCAAAATGCATGGGCCCGGGAGCATGGTTACAGGCTTGCAGGAGAAAGAATCCTGCTTGAACAGCTGAAATTTTACAGGCCCGAGATCCTGTTCATCCAGGACAGTGCAAATTTCAGTGTTGCTTTTATTCAGAAAATAAAGGAGGAGGTCCGTTCCATAAAACTTACCATCGGTCATTGCTGTGCCCCATACAACCCTGAAAATATCAGAGCATTCAGTAAGTACGATGTGATCCTGGCATGTTCCGAAAAGTTCGTGGAGGATTTCAAGCAAAAGAACATCCGAAGCTATCTTTTCCCCCATGCGGTTGAATCATCACTGGTCACACCAACTGCAGGGATTTCAGATCCTGTGAATGAAATTATCTTTATCGGGTCGCTGCTTCAACGAAATGAATTCCATAAACAACGTATATCTTACCTGGAAGAGATTCTCAGGAACCAGCTTCCCCTGAGGATGTATGGTCATCTCGAAGCAGATACAGGAATCAGGCTCCGAACGAAACAGGCGGCCTATCTTCTTGTAAAATTGCTTGATTCGGTGCACATCAGAAGCATCTATCAGATCAGATCTTTTCAGAAGATAGGACAGCTTACGGAGATGCCGCACAAAAGCAGATATTCCTCCATTATCCTGGAAAATTTCAAAAACCAGCCCCTGTTCGGGAAAGAGATGCTGAGGAAAATTGCGCAACATGCTGTCGGGTTCAATCTGCATGGTGAAGTGGCAGGCGATTATGCCGCGAATGTAAGGATGTTCGAGGTAACCGGAGCGGGTTCCCTGCTGGTAACAGATCACAAGAAAAATATCACTTCCCTGTTTGAACCCGGCAAAGAGATACTCACCTACAGGAACGTGGAGGAGTGCATTGAGAAGCTTCAGTGGGCTCTCCATCATCCGGCGGAGGCACGAGCCATTGCCCGTGCAGGCCGGGACAAGACACTAAGAGATCACTCCGTCGAGAAACGGGTGGATCTGCTGCACGAAATCATCCGGAAAGAGCTTTAGATCCTTCTGTGCTTCAAATAGAAATTTGTCAGTCTGATCCCGAATACGAAGTGTCTCAATATGGTCGGGATCAATCCATAGTAGCGCCGCATAATGGCAAAGCGCTCTTTCAATCCCGCTTTGATATGGTGTTCCGTAAGGCCGCCCTCCAGGAACCTGGAAAGTATCAGGTTGGAATTATGGATCTGGTCCGCCTGCCTGGCCGACCGGATGGCCCAGTCTATATCGGCCGAAAACCTGTATTCCAGATTGTAATCCGGTGCCTTGTCGCGCTTCACAATGAAGGACTGGTGGCAGACCACCATCCCCTGACGGAACGATTTCCAGGTGAGCCTTGCGGGAGGTTTTAACCTGCGGTCACCCACCTCATTCTCCGTTTCATCGATGATCATGGTGCCCCCGTATATCACATCTGGATCCCCGGACAGGCCCTCCACCATCCTTTCCACAGTATCCGGTTTATAGATCTGATCGCCCGAATTCAGGAACCAAACATAGTCACCCGTTGCCTCTCTTAAACCCTTGTTCATGGCATCGTAAAGCCCTGTATCCGGCTCACTGACCACCTTGTGGATCCCTCTGTATTCATGAATGATCCCGAGCGTTCCATCGGTTGACTTCCCGTCGATAATAATATATTCCAGCTCTCCGTAGGTCTGGCCAAGCACACTCTCAATGGTCCTCCCGATATGCTTCTCCCCATTGAACACCACAGTGATCACTGATATATTAGGGTTTGGGTTCATTTCATATTCCGGTCTAAGAGGTTCCTGTATAGCTCCACATGCTTTTCTGCTGAACGTTCCATGGAAAACCTCCGGACTGCAGCCCTCCGGGCCTGTTTTGAGAGTTCCGGATAGGGTTCGTAGGAAAGGATCCATTTCATGCCTTCAGCCAGATCACCGGCCGATTTGTGTTCAGCCAGGTAGCCATCTTCCCTGTGAGCGATCATCTCCGGGATCCCTCCGGTCCGGAACCCGGCCACGGGCGTCCCGCAAAGCATGGACTCAATGACCGTTCCCGGAAAGTTATCCTGCAGGGAGGAGATGGCATACAAATGAGCAGCATTGTAAAGATCCACCATGGTTTGCTCGTTGCTCACATAATCGATGCGGTGAGTTTCCAGGGGGAACATCCGGGATACATCCCCGTCCACTTTCCCGAATAAGAGGATCTCCACCCCCTCGGTCGTTTCCTGATCCCCGCTCAAAAGCCGGATGGCTTCCTGAAAATATGTGAATCCTTTGTACAGGTTCTTCACGGAAGCAGCTCCGAACAGGATGTAACGTTTTAAAGTGTCCAGGCCCAGGTTCCTGCATGCCTGGAAACGGTCCATCGGCCTGAACCGGGTCTGATCGACCGGGTTATGAATAGTATGTATTTCCAAATGCCCGAGCAGCGAACTCTCCTTCACACATTCAGCCATCCATTTACTGGGAGTGATCACCGTAAATCTCCGGTTCCGGTACATCCTTTTTTTTCGGACCCACAATCGGTGGGACAGATCATTTTTCCCGGGATGCTTCAGGTAGATGCACTCTCCGCATTCGTTCCTGTAGCGATCACAGGTCAGTGCGTGGTGACATCCCCCGGTCATGGCCCACATATCATGAAAAGTCCATACAACGGGCTTTCCCAGGCTCAGCAGTTTCCGGATCGACTTCCTGGAAAGGAACCCCGCATTGACCCATTGCAAATGGAGGATATCGGCTTTCCTGACCAGCCTGTTCCTGCTCAGGCGCTCACCGGTGTTGGCCAGGGAGAACAGGAAGCGGATCTCTTTGCTTTTTTCATGTCTTAAGAATATCAGGCGCTCCCAGACAAAACGAATGAAATTGACCTGTTTTTTCAGGAATGTACGCGACGTGGAAAATACCGCTTCCTCCCCGTTCCCCTCTTCCTGAACCAGCATCTTCACATCCACCCCGCGTTCCCTGAGGATCTCCATCAGGCGGTAGGAAGCAATGGCTGCTCCACCATGTGCTGCGGATTTGCCAACAAGAAGAACCTTCATGATGCAAATAAAGCAAAAATATTAGTAGCGGTTGAGCCACCTGTACCGGCGGGCGTTGTCCCCCACCTTCACGGAAAGGGTCACCTCGTGCGATCCGTAATTATA
>CAYRLP010000172.1:0-6246 GCA_964424935.1 uncultured Bacteroides sp. | reverse complement strand
AATGGTGTTTACCTCCTCGCGGGGGGACCATTCCTATCTGGGTATCTACTCCGGTGCGGACCATCCGATCCAATGGATCGATCCCGATTATAGCAGGGACGGTTCACCGGTCTGGTCCCCCGACGGGGAACGGATCGCATTTATCCGGCAGCCCGGAAGCGGGGGAGCCCCCGTATCGGCTCTGGATCTAACTCCCAGGCCCTGGAAGATCATAGTATATGACACCGGGTCGGAAGCATGTAAGGAAATATATCAATCCCCCTCCACACGGAACGGAGGGATCCCGACCACCCACGGGGGCATAAACCTTCACTGGGGGGAAGGAAAGATCACCTTTCTTTCCTATCATGATGGATGGCCCCATCTCTATTCGATCGATCCGGAAGGCGGGGACCCCCTGCTCCTGACCCCTGGGAATTATATGGCGGAGTATATTTCCTTATCCCCCGATGGAAGATCCCTGTTGTTTTCAGGCAATACGGGACCGGATAAGTTTGATATCGACCGCAGGCACATTGTCAGGGCATCCGTGCAAAAGCAGGAGGCTAACGTCATCACGCTTGGAACAGGGAATGAGTGGGCCCCTGTTGTGACCGGTGATGGAAAATACCTGGCATACATCGGGGCCGGTCCTCAGGAACCACCCCTGGTGATGGTCATGGAAGTAAGTACGGGCCATATCATCAAGCCCGGCCGCAGCCTGATCCCCGGTGATTTCCCTGTTTCGGAGCTGACCGTGCCCTACCAGGCCATATTCAAGGCCGCGGACGGGACCAGCATCCACGGAATGGTATTTAACAACGACGAGATTAAAGGCAAGAAACCGGCCGTGATCTTTGTACACGGGGGTCCGCCCCGGCAGATGCTCCTGGGCTGGCATTATTCCTCCTACTACTCCAATGCCTACGCAGTGAACCAGTACCTGGCCTCCTGCGGATTTGTGGTCCTTTCGGTAAACTACCGACTGGGGATCGGATACGGGTATGAATTCCACCGCCCGGTTGACGGGGGAGCCAGAGGCGCTTCGGAATACCAGGATGTCCTGGCCGCTCAGAAATGGCTTGCGGAACAGGAATTTGTGGATCCCTCCAGGATCGGTATTTACGGGGGTTCCTATGGCGGTTATCTTACTGCGATGGCGCTGGCCCGTAATTCCGACCTGTTTGCCGCAGGTGTGGATATATCAGGGGTACACGACTGGACCTCCCGGGGCAGAACCCCGTTAAACCAGCGGACACGATATGAACAGGTCCCCGATGAGGAAGCTGCTTTGAAACTGGCCTGGGAATCCTCCCCGGTTGCGGATATTGAAGGATGGAAATCCCCGGGCCTGATTATTCATGCCGATGATGACAGGAATGTGAATTACAGCCAGTCCACCGACCTGGTGCAGCGGCTCAGCAAGCTGAATGCTCCGTTTGAGACCCTTACGATTGTTGATGATACACACCACTTCATGCTTTTCAGCAACCAGCTGAAGGTGAATGAAGCCACCACGGAATTTCTGAAAAGAAAACTAATGGAATTTTAAGCGGGGTTCAGAAGCGGATCCCCATCACGGTGATATCATCGATCTGTTGCTCGTCTTTCATCCAGTCTTTTAAGGTCTCCGTTAGCCTTTGCTCCTGAAATTTCATTGGCCGCTTATGGATTTCCTGCAACATGTTCAAAAACCTCCTTCTGGAGAATTTCCTGCCTTTCTCTCCGCCGAACTGATCTGGATATCCGTCAGAGAATAGATAGATGACATCGCCTTTGCTCATCTTGAACTCATGCTGGTTGAATTTCCTCTCCCTGATTGCACCCAGACCCACCGGCATGGGATCGGCATCGATGACCTGCATCTCCCCATCGCTGAAGATTACCAGGGGATTGAATGCACCGGCGTACTGGAGAACTGAAGTAGCGGGATCATACACGCAAAGGGCCATATCCATTCCGTCACCTGCTATTATTTCTGCCTCGTCCTGTCTGAGGGCCCTGATGACATCGTTCTTCAAATGGTTCATAATCTCGCTGGCTTCCGTGATACCCGTTGAATGTACCAGTTCGTTAAGCATGGTAATTCCTAGCATACTCATAAACGCACCCGGCACTCCATGTCCGGTGCAATCCGAGACGGTGACAATCTTTTTTCCCTGGTAGTAGGTGACCCAGAAAAAATCACCGCTTACAGTCTGTTGTGGCTGGAAAAACAGGAAATTATCGGGGAACAGTTCATTCAACAACCGGACCGGCGGAAACACTGCATTTTGTATACGGCGCGCATAGTTTATACTGTCGCCCATATTCCTGTTGATCTCCTCTATTTTGTTCTTCTGTATTTTAATGGCATCATGCTGCTTTTTTAGCTTATTCTTTTGAAGGACTACCTCTTCGGTGCGCTCTTTCACTGCTTTCTCCAGAACCTGCTTCTCTTTCTGGAGCATACGCTCTCTTCGCTGGATGATCACGGTAATGATCATCACCAACCCGACGATTACTAGCAGGTAGAATGTCCAGTGTTTCCAGAAGGGCTTTTTAATAACAATATCGAAGGCAACAGGCGTTTCATTTACCACTCCTTCAGCGTTCATTGCCCTGATCATGAAACGATACCTGCCATCCGGCAGACTGTTGAAAAGCACAAAGTTCTGATCGAAAAATTCGGACCACCTGTTATCCAGACCTTCCAGCTGATATTGATAGGAGACAGAGGCCGGGTCTTTCAAATAAACACCGATAAACTGGATTCGGATACTATATCTGCCATGTGACAACACAATTTCCGGACCGGTCTCGATGGGCTGGTTGTTTACCAGGATGGAACTTATCGACAGGGCAGGGGCAGGGTTTAATCTTTTTTCCTGTTGTGGATTATAGGAAAGGATTCCGGAAGATGTGCCGAACCAGAGCAATCCGTTTTCATCCTTGGTGACCGCATTAGCATTGAAAACCATCTCCCTGGGTATGCCAGATTCCTCAGAGAGGGAAATGATTGATCCGTCGTTTGGATTGATACTGCTCAGACCTCCCCGGTGGCTTACCCAGACGTTTCCGTAATTGTCCTTTATCAGGGCATAGCAAAAGTCGGAAAGTAATCCCTCCGAGGATGTTAGATTTTCTATGGAATCCTCCCAGACTCTGAATATACCGTTTCCGGCGGCTGCGATCCATGTGGACCCTGACCTGTCCGGAAGAACTGACCTGATATCCAGGATACCCTGGATCAGTGGAATGTTCTCGCTGACCAGTCTGTCATTCTCAAGGTAGGAGATCCTGTTTCCCGGGGTCGACAGCCATAGTCTGCCGTCGGAAGACGTGGTAAGGTGATTCACCTTGTTATGGGGCAACCCCGAATTTCTGTTGGTGTACCAGGTGATGGTGTCGTTCAGCGTGTCGAGCCTGCATAATCCCCGTTCAGTCCCCACATATAGATAATCCTTATGGAACAGAAGGGAGTTAATGGAATTTTCCAGAGAGCCATCACTGATTGGGAATTGGTTAAAATAAATGGAATCTTTCGACATTTTGAATATCCCCCGGTTTTCGGTTCCCACCCAGATGATTCCGTCGGAAGCTTCGCAGATGGTGGTTACAGGATCCTGGGGAAGTCCGATCTTCCCTGCAGGGAAAAACTGTGTAAATCCCCGCGAGGGCCTCATCCTGATCAGGCCGCCTGCAGTGCCGAGCCAGTGGGAATCCCCGGAACTATATATCGAATAGATGTTGGTGTAGGGTTTCAGGTTCTCAAGGGAATAAAAGGTAAATGCGTCGTAGGCCAGTCTGGCAAGACCCTTTCCGTACATTCCGAGCCAGAGATTCTCTTCCCGGTCCAGGAACACAATCCGGATATTATCGTCGGTCAGCCCGGTTTCTTTTGTGTACAGTACTTTGGAATAGGCATTTCTGGCAGAATCAGGTATTAATTTCACCAGACCGTTCCCAAAGGTGGGGATCCACAGGACTCCCTGTCTGTCCTCAAGGATCTGGAGTGGGGAATCAATACCCTCGTCCCAGAAATCAAACACCAGTTCAGGTTCATCATCCGGCATGTTGAGACTATAACTGTACAGGCCCTCCTCCTGGGTGAGCACATATAGTGATTGATTGTTCCTGGACAGGACAACATCCCCGACAGGGCTTTCTGGTATCCCGTCCAGTCTCTCCAGACGGAATGTGTCGGATGTGACTGAATCCAGGGAACAGTGGAATGCCCCCTCCATGGTACCAAGGAAACATTCCTGGGAAGAGACCGGCTCGATCGCGTAGAACTGGAATGCATGTTCCGGATCCTGATACAGTTGTGGTTCATGACCGGATCCGATTCTCCAGATCCCCCCGGATTGTGTGGTGGCCCATACGGTCCTGTCAATGCAACTGATATCTGAGACAGGGCCAAAGGCGTCGGCAGCTCGCACCACTGGGTAGAATTGGGATCCGTCAAAAAAGGTGATTCCCCCGTTCATATGCCCGAACCACAAGCCCCGGGGTCCCTTACATGAACAGGTTATGAAATCGTCACAAAGGGAATCTGCAGTGGTATAAAGGTCAAATTCCAGTCCGTCGTACCGGACCAAGCCGGCCCCTGTCCCGATCCAGAGAAATCCATTCTTGTCCTGATTCAGGGAATACACATAGGGTTGAGGAAGATCATCGCCGGTGCCTACCTCCACAACTTTAATCATCTGGCCCGGACACGAAATACCGGTCAGAATCAGTAAAAACAGAACCGTAGTCAGTTTTGCCAGCAAAGCCATATATTTGTGTACTGATACGGTCATACCAGGTTATCTTTCTATAACACGCATCCTGATCTTGGGATTGTAGACCGGGATACCCCCAATGGGAATGACATAAAAGGGGAGGTTTTCTCCGTACTGGTTCTGTACAGTGACCACCACATTGTTGTTCTTGACCTGCTTCTGCCTGTTCTTTATAAACTGGATCTCCATCGAAGTATTCCGTTCTTCCTCGATAATCGGGAATTCTTTACGGACCCAGTCATTTTCATTGGATATCGGACAGAGCTCCCCGTTCTTTGCTACGGAGACGATCCGGATGAACCCGTCATCATCCCAGTCGAAATTGGAGATCTTGACTGATATGGTCCGGTCATCCATATAGGGGTAGATCTGTGACACGTTGTTCTGGTTGTTGGACAGCCTGAACGTGTATTCAAAGGTGAACAGGTTTGCACCCTCCACTTCGTGATTCTCCCTGGATTCGGTACTCAGGAAATATCTGTAAAGATTTCCATCGTCGCCCGATTCACCCTGGGCAACGATCTTGAAAACGCGTCCGTCAAACTTCTCCACATACTCTCCCTCGAGCGGGTTGAGGGGCCCGAATGTATACCAGTCGTTGTCAAATCTGTTGCTTGTCCCGAAACTCCTGGAGGCCATCATAATCCCGCTGTCAAAGTTGCTTTCAGGATCCGCCCCTGCGGGATCCATGTCGGAATAACACCCTTTGCCACCATATACCGAGAACCGGACCTTGGTGTCAAACTCGCCTTTTGCTTCGTCCAGCTCTCCCCCTGTATCCGGGTCAAAAACCCGGATATAAATGGGTTCAGTTTGAGACATCGGTATCCGGATAAAGAATACCTGGCAAAAATCATCGTCACCCCAGGAAGTATCGGAATCACCTCCGAACGTTACCAGGTAAGGTATATTCTCTTCCATGGCAGGGACTGCCTGGCCATACCCGCAGGTGCTGATCAGGGTGAACAGGAAGCCCGTCAGGATTCCTTTGAGAAGATTCTTGCCTGAGAATTGATATGGGACTGTTTTTCGAATAGATATATGCATAATGTCAGAATTGTCTCGGTGATATTGTTTTAAGTTTGTTGAAAGGTAAATTATACCCCAGGTATATTTCATGGGTTCCCGGATTGACCATGGGGAAACCCAGTGATATATCGTAGCCGTACCCGAATACCAGAGTTTCCCGGATCAGGTAGGAGACCATTCCTCCGATGGTGCGGTCATACCGGTAAAACAGACCGGCCCTGATTTTGTCAAGATAAACCACGTGACCCGAAACTTCTATCCAGGGGCTCCTTCCTTTTGATGCAGCCATTTGTACTGAGGGAATTATGGTCAGATCCTGGCTGACGGACAGTTTCAGATCTGCTCCAAGGTATACCGATCGCCCGAACCTGCTCCACTGAGAGCTTGTACCATCAAAGGGAGATAATTTCTCATTCAGGAGTCGCGGGATGGAGAGGTTCATGCTGTATTTCTCGTGGTCGAGATGAAGCCC
>CAYRLP010000171.1:0-6279 GCA_964424935.1 uncultured Bacteroides sp. | reverse complement strand
AAGGATAAACACATGTTTCATATCGTTGAGTTTTTGTTTTCGGCGGGATGTGCACAAATATACCAGAAAAATCTACGAAATCAGGACTGATTCATTTTAAGATATCCTGAAGATTTAAAGGAAAAAACTGCGTGGAAAACGAACTTCCCTGCGTGAAGCACGTAAAATGATTCTGTTCAACCTTTTTTAAGAATATCTATGAATGCAATTGATTCTTTATTCAACGACCAGATCTGGGATGGCCTGAAGATCCTCATTATTATGGTTGTCGTATTTGCCCCCGTAATTATTGTCATTCTTGCCATCCGGTTTAACCGCATGAAGAAACGCCTGATCAATCAGCAGCTGAATAAACAAAGACTGTTTGAAAAAAGGATCGAAATCTATGACCGGCTTGGTCCGAAACTGAACGATCTGTTAAACTTTTTTTGCTACACCGGCAACTGGAAAGAGCTGACCCCCATAGACATATTGAGGTTGAAAAGGGAACTGGATCAGGAGATAAATATCAAAACGGCCCTGTTTTCAAATGATCTCATTGCAAATTACAATTCGTTGATGACCCTGTGCTTTGTCTCGCATTCAGGATGGGAACATGAGGAAAAGGTAAAATCCCTGTATGATTTAAGGGAGGTACAGAATTTAGAATGGGAGGTAAACTGGAGTGAACTCTTTGATATAAATAATGTGGTGGAGGGAATTAAGGTGAAAGAGCGCTACGACGAGCTCATGGAGTCTTTTAAAAAGGAGATGAATGTTTGACGAGGAAGCCAGTGATCAAGTGATGCAACAGGCTGTGAAACCGTTTTAAACGGGATCACGTAAATATGTGGGAATCTTAATATTTGCCATGAAAAAACAAATAAATCTTGCCCTTGTCTGCATTGGCAGTTTATTTTTAATCTGCACTACCTCCTGCGCAAGCATGCAAGCGGTCAGCCATGACGAAGGTAATCACTATGGCTGGTATAAAAATCCGAATAATCCGCACAATCCGGAAACCGTCAAGCCTCAGAACCAGCCAGGGACTTCTCAAAAATCGAAGAAGAAATAGATTTACTAATGGCCCTCGTGAAGAGCGATCCAGTTTCCGGCCGGATCTTTAAACCAGGCTGATTTTGAGTACCCGTTTCCGGCAATCCCATTCTCATTAGTGCCTGCTAACTGCTGGAAAACCACCCCCTTCTTACTTAATTCCGATACAACACCTTCGATATCAGGCACACTGAAAACAAGGACCGTATGTTCTGCTGGTTTATGGTCCGCCTTTTCATACATATAGAACTGCGTATTCCCGGCTGTATCTACCAGCAGAGCGTCGTCATACTGATGGACATTTGAACCCAGATCCAGTGTATCCGAGTAGAATTTCCTGGCCCTTTCTATATCATCGACAGAAAAACAGGCCACAGTTGGATATTCTTTCATAATCGTATTTTTTTGGCAAGTTATAGCATTGAAAAAGCGATGTCCATTCCCTGCCGCGATTTAACGCTTTCATTAACATTTGGAATAAATCACATGTCATTGACCCCGAAAGAGCCGTCGTGTGGACCGTGGGCTATTCCTTCCAGTCCGCAATAAAGACATTGGTATCGTGGCCACCCCCGTTGTTCCGGTTCGAGGAGAACACAAGCATTTTCCCATCGGGCGAAAAGACCGGGAAGGCGTTGAAAGGACTTTGCACGGTCACCTGCTCCAGTCCCGTGCCGTCCACGTTGCATACATAGATCTCCATGTCCGTCGGGGCGACGAGTCCCCTGGAAAGCAGGTCTTTGTACTCGCGGATTTCCTCCTCCGTTTCCGGTCTGGATGACCTGAATACCAGCATCTTTCCATCCGGGGAAAAGAACGCGCCCCCATCGTATCCCAGGCCTGACGTGACCTGTTTTTTTTCGCTTCCGTCCACTTTCATGGTCCACAGCTCCAGGTCCCCGCTCCGCATGCTTGTAAACACGATCTTGTCCCCCTGCGGTGAAACCGTCGCTTCTGCGTCATAGCCCGGGGTGTCGGTAAGTTTTTTCAGTATCGTACCGTTCCTATCCGCAATATAGATGTCGTAGGAATCGTAGACCGGCCAGAGGTACTTGCCTTTGGTGACGGTTACTTCCGGACATTGCGCTGAGGACTCATGCGTGGAGGCATACAGCATATTTCCGTCCGGGAGATAATAACTGCAGGTTGTACGGCCAAAGCCCGTGCTGATCATGGGAGGCCTGTATGTGCTGTCTCCCACAGCCTCTGTGATCTTCATGCTGAAAATCTGGTCACATCCAAGTTACCAGTCCGGGTTGCTGCTCTGAAAGACAAGGGATCTGCCGTCGAAACTGAAATAGGCCTCCGCGTTATCTCCCCCGAAGGTAAGCTGTCTCAGATTGGTCAGGTGTGATTCTTCTGTTTTTTCGACTGGTAACGAAGACCATGTAAAAAGGAGCGCCAGGACCAGCGCTCCCCCAAATGATGTGATCATAGCAAACTTATTCGTATTGTAGAATCTTGTTTTCTTCCAGAATCCTGCTCACCAGCTCTTTCCAGTCCGTCCGTTCCGGGATTCCTGGCTTCCGCTTCCCGAAGATCTGCACCAGGAGGTTCCCCTTCGCATCAAAGCATTCCAGGGCAGTCACCGTTCCGTCCGTTCCGGGCTTGGTCACGATCCAGCTTTCCGAAATATCATCTTCCTTCACGTGGAGGTTGAATTTCGGGTCCAGGATATTTAACCAGCCATCCCGGTCCTTCAGGTTATGAACCACGCCGGTGTGGATCTGTACGATTCCGCGGTTACTTACAAAGACCATGATGGGTAGTTCAATCGAGGAGGCTTCCGTGACGATCCGGCGCAGCGTTGAATTCTCCACAGGCACGGCGTACCCCCCTGAGGGTGCTAGCCTGAGTGCCTGTACCCGGTCAAGCCCGTACCGGGTCAGCAGGTCCGCAAAATGATGCGTATCCTTCAGCTTGAGCCAGTCCTTCCTGAACGCTGCCACATCCACTTCACTATCCGGGATCCCGGGTGCCTCTTTTGGAAAAGCCCGGACCTGCTGTCCTTTCTCCTGGTCAGGATGCATGTATTTTTCAACAAGCCATTCATATGCATCCATGTCGGAATCACCCGACAGGTAAATCTTATGTATCGCCATGCCGTCCCCTGCAAAAAACTGCAGGCTGTGTCTGGTCATGCCGTGACTCTGTTCCCGCACGGCAAAAACCGACTCCCAGTACTTGAAGAATATCCTCAGATCGATATCGTCGGAGACGAAGATCCCGATATTCCCCTTGGATTCCGAGAAATTACGGTATTTCCCGTACCGTTCGTGCACCACGCTGTCATTGCGGCTCAGTGCCATGACCTGTCCCAGGCTGCCGACCTCCTGCAGGATCTTCTTCATTTCCGGCATAAGTCGCCGAACCGTATCCCCGCAGTGGGTCGATAGCAGTTCGACTTCACTCACTCTGAGCTTCGCTGCAGCATTCCGTATCCGCAGGCCGGGTTCCCTTTCCAGCAATTCTTTCCACCTGATTGCCAGAGCCTTGCTTTGTGGTTGGTTCATTCCCTTAAGATATTATGGTAGAGAAAGGCGATCAAAGGTAAAAAATAAATAAGGATAAACAGGTATTTTAATCCGCATTTTCATCATATTGCGATCTAAACAAATAATAATGGAAAAAAAGCAAGTAAAATTATATAAATGGTTTAAAAGAATCGGGCTTGCAGGGTTCTTATTTTTCTTTATCAAAGGACTGGTCTGGCTGGCTATCTTCACAGGGGTCGGGTCCCTCCTGTTCTCCTGTTAAAGATCAGGAAGAACTTAAATTTCATACCTTTATTGAAATTCTTCCGCAATGACAGAATTGCTCAGTGAACTCTTTAATACAAATAATGTGGTGGAGGGAATCAAGGTCAAGGAGCGTTATGACGAGCTCATGGCCTGTTTTAAGGAGGAGATGAGCCTGCACGCACCGGTCTAATTGCCCATCCTCCTCCGCTCCAAACTTTTTGATTTGACTCATATCAATCAAAGTAGTAAATTGTATTTGATCCCGATTGCACTGCTGATATACCTCTGTTCCAATAATTTAATCATTGCAAGTAAGCTGAGAAAGAAGGCATCAATTTCTTCCATATTGAATGAGGATTTAAGTGGACTCTGTCATGAATGTTTTGATATTGATAATATGCGCGATTGCAGGGTATCTGGCCGGGAGCATCAATTTTGCGATTCTTGTAACCAGGTGGGCAAAGGGAATAGATATCAGAACAGTAGGGAACAAAAATCCCGGTACTGCAAACGTCGGGAGGGAAGTTGGTAAAGGATGGGCTTCCCTTGTATTTGCAGGTGATCTGGCCAAAGTGCTTCTACCGCTGATCCTGTTCAGGATGCTGTTGTTTCCTGATGAGCATTATTCAGACTATCTGGCACTTTTTCTGACCGGCATCACGGCCATTACAGGTCATTGCTGGCCACTATACCATCATTTCCGGGGAGGTGGAGGACTTGCAACCTCAATTGGCGTTTTTATGTTCTTTATACCTGTGGAGTTCACTGCAGCTCTCCTTGTCAGTTTTTTTACTGTATTACTCTTTTTCCGGAAAGAAAAATACGCATATGGCCAGGTAATCCCCATATTATTCGTTATCCTGGCACCGGTCTTCACAATTCTGAGCACTCTATTTCTGGAGATCCATCTGGGAGAGAAGTTGCATATCGGTGGACACCCATGGTATGTGGTGACGGGAGTGATTACCCTTTCGGTATATATCGGCCTGATCAATATCAGGATCTTACAGCAACGGTTAAAAAAAGAGAACCAGGTGTAATGTAAACGGATTAACATTTTGGAACCAATATATCAGCTAACCGTAATTGCCTGCCTGCTGGTCATAGCAGCGGTGGTATCCACACGTAGTATTGTTGTACCGCTCCTTGTTCTTCTCAGTTTTATAGCCATCATATTACCAATCATATATGGATTCTCACCATGGAGCGTTTGGTCTACCGCCATTGCTGTCATCCTATTCTTGACTATATTCTTCTTGTGGGGCAGAAGGATGACCGTAAAGAAAGAGAAAACAGTCGAAATGAAATGGTGGAGGATATACTCCCGGCCGCTCGCCCTGGTGTTTATTCCGTTCAGGGTCTACCTGGGGCACAGATCCCTGCTCTACTTCCTGGGTGGTTTGTGCATCTTATTCCTCGGAACCGATCTATACCGTATCCTTGCCGGTAGAAAGATGAGTTTCGCTTTTAAAAAAGCGGAGTTCCGGCGGTTCTCTTCCATGACTTCGTTCCTTGTGGCGGTGTTTATCGTTTTCCTGTTATTTCCTCCCGAAGTCTCCTATCTCTGCCTTGTATTCATGGTTTTCGGGGATGTGATCGCTAAATTTACCGGGATGGGCTTTGGAAGGACCGGGATTATCCATGGAAAGACACTGGAAGGATCCCTGGGATTCCTGTCCGGTTGCCTGTTTACCGGATTTGTAATCAGCTCCGTGTTCCAGATACCTTTCGGATACCTGATCATCGGAGCATTTTGTGCCACGGTCGTTGAGCTCTTCTCGCATCATATGGATGATAATTTCACAGTTGGGATCATTACAGGGGGATGCCTGCAGGCCCTGATTTATTTTAAGGTATTGGAACACCCCAGTCTTGCTCTTTTTATAGGTTAAAGAATATAAATTCATACCTTTCATGGAAATCTTCCGCCATGATAAAAGTTTCCGGTTACCTCGTTCTGCTCACCACCCTGTTTTGTACGCTTGATCTTCATGCCCAGCTCCCTGAGGAGCAGATCAGCCGGATCGACAGTCTGTTTATCTCCTGGAACGCCCCCAACCACCCGGGCGGTGCAGTGGGTGTTATGAGAGGTCACCAGGTCATCTATTCAAAGGCCTTCGGTCTGGCCAGCCTGGAATACCTGGTACCCAATACACCGGGAACAAGGTTCAACATCGCCTCCGTTTCCAAGCAGTTTACCGCATTCGGCATGGTACTGCTGCAACTGGACGGGAAACTGTCACTGGACGACAATGTGCGGAAATACCTGCCCGAGCTGCCGGATTTTGGTGGCACCGTTACCATCCGGCATCTGATCCACCATACCAGTGGTATGAGAAGCCTGCATGCGCTGCTCGGCCTGGCCGGCTGGAGGGACGACGATTCGAGGACCAACCAGGATTTGTTCAGGTTCATGAAAAACCAGAAGGACCTCAATTTCCCCCCGGGCTCGGAACACCTTTACTGCAATACAGGGTACATGCTGATGGCGGACATCATTGAA
>CAYRLP010000170.1:0-6289 GCA_964424935.1 uncultured Bacteroides sp. | reverse complement strand
CGCTACGGACGCAAACATACTGCTTTGATCGGGACCATATCCACCTTCCGGGACCGCTCCATATTCAGGGAACTGGGTAAGGTATACGGTCTGCCCAAAGAGGAGATAGACCTGCTGGTCAAAGATCCCGGGAACCATTTGAATGAGAATCATATTACGCGGAACATTTACGAAGCAGGAAGCCGCCTGATGGATTTTCCCAACCTCAGAAGCATTCATGCCGGAGGGGTTCTGATCTCGGAAGAGCCCCTGACCACCTATACGGCTCTGGACATGCCTCCAAAGGGTTTTCCAACCACCCAGTGGGATATGTATGTGGCCGAAACACTGGGCTTCGAAAAACTGGACATTCTCAGTCAGCGTGGCATCGGACATATCAAGGAGTGTGCGGAGATTATCCGCCGGAATCGGAGAATCGAAGTGGATGTGCATCGGGTGGATGAATTCAAAAAGGACCCGAAAGTGCTGGAACAACTGAAATCCGGAGAAACCAACGGTTGTTTCTATATTGAGAGTCCGGCCATGCGCGGATTGCTTACCAAGCTTCGCTGCGACAGCTACCGGACGCTGGTGGCGGCCAGTTCCATTATCCGGCCGGGGGTGGCCCAATCGGGGATGATGCGTGCGTATATTCAGCGGTTTCATCATCCCGATTCATTTGAATACCTCCATCCCATTATGGAAGAGCAGCTTCGTGAGACCTTTGGAGTGATGGTCTACCAGGAGGATGTTATTAAGATTTGCCATCACTTTGCGGGGCTGGACCTGGCAGATGCCGATGTGCTGCGCAGGGCCATGAGCGGAAAATTCCGGTCGCGGAAAGAATTTGACCGGATCGCGGGTCGTTTCTTTGACAATTGCCGGCAACGGGGTTACCCCGACACACTGACCCGGGAAGTCTGGCGCCAGATCAGCTCCTTTGCCGGCTACTCCTTCTCTAAGGCGCATTCCGCCTCATTTGCAGTGGAGAGCTTCCAGTCGCTCTATCTGAAGGCCCACTATCCCCTGGAGTTTATGACAGCCGTGATTAATAATTTTGGCGGGTATTACCGCACCTGGGTCTATTTCAATGAGGCACGCCGGTGGGGAGGCATCATTCACCTGCCCTGTGTGAACCGGAGCGAGTATAAAACATCCATAAGCGGCAGGGACATTTTCGTGGGTTTCATTCACATGCAGAACCTGGAGGAGCAGGTGGCACGGATGATCACGGCGGAGCGGGAACTGCACGGGCCGTTCAGCAACCTGGAAGAATTCCTTGAACGTGTTCCCACCGGGCTGGAACAGGTAATCCTGCTGATCCGGATCAATGCGTTCCGCTTCACCGGCAAAAGCAAGAAGGAGCTTCTGTGGGATGCCCACCTGGTGCTGGGGAAACGCAAAAAAAGAGATCCCATCAAAGAACTGTTTCCGCTGCAGAAGCGGGAGTTTACCCTGCCCGAACTGGAACAGACCGCTCTTGAGAACAGCTACGATGAACTGGAGATCCTCGGCTTTTCAGTGACCATCCCGGCCTTTGAACTGCTCCAGACTTCATTCCGGGGAGAGATCCTGTCGCGGGAGATGATGGAACACCTGGGCAAAAAGGTACGTATGCTGGGCAACCTGGTAACCATCAAGCATGTACGAACCAAACACAAACAGTGGATGAATTTTGGCACCTTTCTGGATACAGAAGGTGAATTCTTCGATGTGGTCAACTTCCCGGATTCTCTGAAGCACCATCCCTACCGCGGGAATGGCATTTATTTGCTTTACGGGGAAATAACCGAAGAATTTGGATTTCCGGGGATGACCGTGGAGAAGATGGCCCGGCTCCCTTACCGGCCCGACCCACGCTATTAGCCGTCCGGCCGCCGGGGTCAGGTGTCCAGTCTTTTGATATTCAGGACGCCTTTTACGCGTTTCAGCTTCCGGATCATTCCTTCCAGGTGCTGCGTGTCCTTTACAAACAGGGTGATACTCCCCTCGAACATCCCATCGTTGGATTCAATGGAAATGGATCGCATATTGACCTGCAGATCCTTGGAGATTACATCAGAGATATTGCTCACGATCCCCAGATCATCCATTCCTGTAATGCGAAGGGTGACAGGAAAAAATGTATCCTGATCCTTCATGTTCCACCGTGCTTTGACGACCCTGTATCCGTACCGTGAAAGCAGCTGTTGTGCATTGGGACAATTGGTCCGGTGTATGGTAATTCCGGAACTGATGGTTACAAATCCGAATATGGCATCACCCAGGATGGGATTGCAGCAGGGGGCAAGTTTATACTCCACATTGGCCAGTTTTTCATCGATAACCAGGAAATCAGCGGACTCCCGGGAAGCGGATTTCACCAGGCGGTCGACGGCATCTTCATCAATCTTTTCGGGTTTAAGTTCAGCCGGTTTCTCGCTGCTGCTGAGAAGCTCCTTGATCTGGAGCAATTCCACCTTCTCGGTGGCCACATCAAAATAGAGGTCAATGGCATCCCTGTATTTGAAGTGTCTGATCACTTTGCGGATGCTGCTGTCGTCGAACTCAATCTTCCAGTTCCTGAACCTTCGTTTTAAGATCTCTTTCCCGTGTTCCGCCTCTTTCAGCTTGGCCTCCTTCAATGCCTGTTTGATCTTCCCTTTGGCCTTGGAAGTCACCACAATGTTCAGCCAGTCCATTTTTGGCTTCTGGTTTTTGGATCTCAGGATCTCCACCTTGTCTCCGTTCTTCAGGCGGTAACGGATCGGGACATTGTTTGCATTGACCCGGGCTCCGACACAGGAAGCCCCAACATCGGTATGGATATCATAAGCAAAATCCAGCACCGTGGCATTTTCCGGAAATTTCTTCAGGTCACCCTGCGGTGTAAACACAAATATCTCCTTGCTGAACTGGCTTAACTTCAGATCTTCCAACAGATTGGAGGCGTCCATTTCCGAATTTTCCAGGGTTTCCCTGACGCGTTCGATCCATTTGTCAATGCCCGCCTGTTCCCGGATCCCTTTGTACTTCCAGTGTGCAGCAAGTCCTTTCTCGGCAATTTCATTCATACGGGTGGTCCGGATCTGTACTTCGACCCAGTCGCCTCCGGGAACGACCACCGTGGTATGCAGGGATTCATACCCATTGGATTTTGGTGCCGAGATCCAGTCCCGCAACCGGTCGGGATTGGGCTGGTAATGATCTGTAATGATGCTGTAAGCCTTCCAGCAGTCCGCCTTCTCATTTTTCATGGGGGTGTCAATGATGATCCGGATGGCAAATTTATCGTAGACCTCTTCAAAATCCACCTGCTGTTTCTTCATTTTCCGCCATATGGAAGATATGGCCTTGGGCCTTCCCCTGATCTCCACCTTGAATTTCTCCTTCTCCAGGGCCTCCTGAAGCGGTTGAATAAATTCCTTGATAAAGCGGTTTCTTTTTGCGGTGGATGCTCTCAGCTTTTCAGCAATCCTCTGATACTCCTCCTGTTCCAGAACGGACATGGAAATATCTTCCATCTCGGACATGACATTGTATAGTCCGAGGCGGTGGGCCAGAGGTGAATAGATGGCCCTGGATTCGACCGAGAGCTCTATCTGCTCTTTCTCCGGAAGTATATTAATCTGTCTCATCAGGTACAGCCGCTCTGCAATCTTAACAAGGATCACGCGAAAATCTGTGGCCAGGGATAATATCAGATTCCGCATATTCTCTCCCTGTCCCCTGGTATTGGAAGTATCCAGGTGACCGATCTTCACCACTTCTCCTATGATGGTAGCGATCCGCTGCCCAGCGCCCGAAACAAGTTCCCTGGCGTGAATATGATTGAGCTCCACGCAGTGCAGCAACAATGCGGCGGAAACCCCGATGGCATCCATGCCCAGTTCCTTCACGGACATGTGTGCCAGGCCGGCTGAGAAAACCACCAGGTGCATGCCATGGAGTTTCTGCTTCTCTTCCGCTCTTTCAAGCAGGAAAGTAAAGGATTTCTTGATCAGGGCCAGGGAGCGTTTATCATACTCCTCGCCACAGATACGCATCAGTTCCCTGAACTGGGACCGGATCTCTCTCTGCAGAGCAGCGGGATATTTCTCAAGGACATCCATGCAGTTTGCTTTGCATGGCAAAATTACTCAATTTATGCAGGGAATTACAACTTCGAAGGTGGAGCCTTTCCCGGGTTCACTGGTAATCAAGAGTTTCCCGTTATGAATCCTGGTGAATTCCCGGACCAGGGTCAGTCCCATCCCCGCCCCTTTCTCATTGGCGGTTCCCCGGCGACTGTTTCCACCGTCCCTGGTAATTTTGGTAATTTCCTCCTTACTCATGCCAATACCCTGGTCCCTGACCCAGAAACGGGTTATGCCGTCCGCTTTACCGAGCCCGATGGTGATGGTTCCACCGGGGAGGGAGAACTTGATGGCATTGGAGATCAGATTCCGGTATACGGTTTCCATCATCATCTTATCTGCGTAACAGCTGACCGTTCCATCGATTTCCCTGACAAATTCCAACTCTTTTTTCAGTGCGTTTTCACTGTAAAGGGAGAGGCAGTTGCTTACCAGTGTATTCAGTTTCACCTCCTCCGGATGGTAGTTGGACAATCCTTCCTCAAGGCGGGACCAGTGCAACAGGTTTTCCAACAGCTCAAGGGAATAGGAGGCTGAATTCTTCAGATTTCCCAGCAGCCTTTTGCGGTCGATCTCCACATTCTGCTCTCCCTCGATCCGGTTCAGTACCTCCACGGCCGTCAGCTGGTTTCCAATGGTTCCTCGCAGGTCATGGGCAATGATGGACATGATCCGGTCCTTTGTTTTATTTACCTGGTCCAGTTTCAGATTCTGTTTGGTAATCACCAGGTTCTTTTCCTCCAGTTTCAGGGAGGTTCTCTGATGACGGCGATTATAATACAGTACCAGGATAAAACCCACCAGCAACAGGGTGGCAATGGCCAGGATCGAGTAAAAAACAGTGCTTCGTTTCCGCATGAGCAGCTGGTTCAGATTGGACTGGATCCGCAGGTTCTCCACTTCCTGTTGAAGCAGATTGGAACGGGTACGGAACTCCATTTCCATGGCAGCTTTTGCCGTCGCTTCATCCATCAGGCTATCCATGTAAAGATGCTGCTGCAACTCATAGCTGTAGGCTGAACGGTAATCATTACGTTTGACGGCGACCTCCATCTTGATCCTGTATCCTTCGGCGATATATTCCATGGCATGTATCTCCCCTGCGATTTCCAGTGCCTTATCAGCCATCTGCTCCGCTTCCTGGTACCTCTTTTGTTCGAAGGCAACGGAACCCAGTCCCAGGTAACAGCGGATCAGTCCGTCCCGGTCATTCAGCCTTTCCTTCACCGGAATGGCTTCATTTAAAAGCTCTGTGGCCTGTCCGTACTCACCCATGGTGGTGTGAATATCCGCCAGATAGATGTAACAGTTTGAGGTGATCCGTTCATCCCCCAGCTCGATCTTCATCTCCATACCCTGTTGAATATAATCCAGCCCCATTTCCGGCTCACCCATATCTGTATAGTTGGTTCCTATATTGATCAGGCAGTTTGAGCTCTGGACCGGATCGTTCAGGGATCTGCTTACCCTCAGTGAGCGCTGATAGAGGTTCAGCGCTTCCTCGTAGTTGCCTATTTTATTTTGAATTACCCCGGAGTTGGACAGACTGAGTGATATCACGTGTGGATAGTTGCTTCGCTGTGCGATATCGAGTGCCTTTCCAAAATATTCCAGAGCCCGTTCGTATCCCCCCAGAAGGATAAACAGGTTTCCCATATTAATATAGGCCTGGGCGATATCGTAGGCATGCAGAACAGAGTCCAGATAGACCACCGATTCCTGGTACGCCGTAAGCGCTTCCACGTATTCACCCTGGTTCTTGTAGATGATACCCATGTTATTCAGGCAGCGGCTGATACCGATGTCATAGTCGATCCGTCTATAATAATCCAGGGCTGCCTCGTAATCGTTCATGGCCTGGGCATATTCGGACCGGAACAGATGGACGTTTCCCTTCTCTTTCATGGTTTCATAAAAAAGAAGCTGATCATCAGCATCACTGAAGTATGCCAGGGCGCGATCGAAGTGCAAGATGGCCTGGTCATACTGGCCCAGGTGCGAATTAATCCTTCCCAGCACCAGGTAGTATCTTCCCGTTCCCCGGACCTCGTTCAGAGTTTCTGCGATCTCCTTGCCCTGTTCCAGGCAGGAGAATGCGAGGAGGGTATCCGCAGCACCTGCTTCATCAGCCAGGTCAAACAGCAATCGCATACGCGTGGAATCGGCCAGGTCTCCCTGCAGCTGTTCTCTTAACT
>CAYRLP010000169.1:0-6295 GCA_964424935.1 uncultured Bacteroides sp. | reverse complement strand
GTCCCAGCTTCATCAGCTTCGTGGCCGGGGGCGAAGGGGAGCGGACCACTCGTACTGCATTCTCATGACGGGCTATAAACTTTCGGAAGAGGGGAAAAAGCGGATAGAGACCATGGTGCAGACCAACGATGGATTTGAAATTGCCGAAGTGGACCTGAAGCTGCGCGGACCCGGTGATATTGAGGGAACCCAGCAGAGCGGGGTCCCCTTCAACCTGAAGATTGCTCACCTGGGCCGGGACAGTCAGATCCTTCAACTGGCCCGCGATACAGCGGAGCAGATTATAGATGAGGATCCGGAACTGAAGCTCGAAAAGAACTTCATCTTCACCAAGCATATCAAAAAAGGGAACCCCAACCGGATCGACTGGGGGAAGATCAGCTAGGGACTACTGATCCTTCACACAACGTACGGAAAAACCCTGGGTCTTGATGTTGTATTGCCGGTACACCTGTTCAGTGTTAAAATAGAGTGTCCTGTACCAGGCCATTTCCTCATCGGCCTGGGATATGGTTGCCGTCCAGTAGGAGGCATACTGATGGAAACTGTAATAGATACCGCTGTTGCTGCGAAAGCCGCCCGGAATAGCCGTAAACCCGCTGGTATTAGAGCCTCCGACATTGGGCATCTGCCAGCTGGAGAATCCAACCTCCTTTAATTGGCCCCCCTCATCGCTTCCGCGCCATTCAACCTTGTCCACATCGGTCTGGTTCATTCCCAGGGACTCCTCAAGCAGCTTCCATTCGCCATCCGAAGGGAGATGCCATCCGTCGGGACAGACTCCCTGAATCCCGCTGGGAACCATGGCGCTGCCTGCTTCCCCTTTAACCGCTGCCGCCCAGTTATAGAGGGCACCGGCCGTATCCCCGTTGGCGCTTATATTATCGTACCAGCAATAGGCCTGAAGCTCCGGAACCGGGGTCAGCGCAGCCCAACCCTCTGCACTGCTCACCTCCGGAATCGGGGATCCATCCGCGTAATGCGTTACCTTCAGGTTCTCGGCCATCCAGACCTGATCCCCGATCTGAATCGTGGCATAGGAGTTCCCGTCCACATCGCTCATGGTTCCGTAAGTCAGATCCGGATTAAACCCCCCGACGAGATCGATGATGACCGTGATATCAAGAGCCGAATATTCCCCCAGGTCATCCCCGGCCCGTGCCCCCAGCACATACTCCCCCAGCTCGAGACCCTCGGTATCCCAGTTGTACTGTGCGGAAGAGGATTGTACATTTGCTACTTCGTCCCCCTCAATATAGATGCTTAAGACGGTAATGGAGCCGTCCTCATCCGCAGCATGCGCCTCCACTGTCACCTGTTCCCCCTGAATAATCGTTTCTCCATCAGAAGGATTCACAAATTCCACCGTGGGTAAGATGTTGTCCCGGTGGCAAGCCGTAACTAGGAGGGAAAATATCACGAATACGATACCCCATGCTCTTCTCATTGTTCTCATGATTAACCTGTTTAATCGCACTTGCATGGCAGAATGAACTGCATCGATATTGCTTTCAAATACTACACCAAATTAGCAAGAAAATTTTAAAATAATTCCTCACTGCTGATGAATGAATCCCCACTGTTGATGAATGATTCCTCTCCTCCGACAGACGGTCGGTTCAGGGGCCCGAAAACTATTTAAATCGAAAATAAATAATGAAGAAAAAACATTAATATGACCTTAAGCAGCTTAGAATTATCCAACATCAATAATTTTGTGCTCATGATTGAGCACAAGGGGGTCATCGAACAAATTGACGGCGATGTGGCGCATGTGAAAATTAACAGTGTCTCCGCCTGTGCTTCCTGCCATGCCAAAGGGGCTTGCAATGCCGCCGATCAGGAAGAGAAGTACCTGGATGTCCCCCTGCACGGGGTCTCCTACCACAAAGGAGAAGCTGTTCAGGTTCAGGTGGAAAAGCGACTTGGACTGAGAGCGGTCGCACTGGGCTATTTCTATCCCTTCCTCCTTCTGATGGGGGTGCTTATTGCCGGGCTGGCCGCAGGTGCATCCGAGCTAAGGGCAGGTACCTATGCCCTGTTATCCGTCATTCCCTACTACCTGGTGCTTTTTCTATTCCGCAAACGTCTTGAATCCACTTTTACATTCTCCATTAAGAAAACCTTCACTGTGCAATGAGTCAGATTATTATTTATACCATTGTAACCCTGGTAGGCATTGGGGCCGCAGCTGCTATTATTCTTTACTTCGTCGCTCAGAAATTCAAGGTCTTCGAAGATCCCCGGATCGATGAAGTTGAGGAGGTCCTCCCCGCTGCCAACTGTGGCGGTTGTGGTTTTCCGGGCTGCCGGAATTTTGCGGAAACACTTGTAAAAACAGAATCCTGGGATGACCTGTTCTGTCCGGTGGGCGGAAATGATACCATGGCAAAGGCAGCGGCCATTATGGGAAAGGAGGCCATCGAACAGGCTCCCAGAGTGGCGGTGGTCCGGTGCAACGGCACCCCCGAATTCAGACCAAGAGTTACTGTTTACGATGGGGCTCCCACCTGTGCCATCGCCCATAGCCTGTACTCGGGTGAGGGCGTATGCCCTCACGGATGTCTCGGAGAGGGCGATTGTGTGGTGGTTTGCAAGTTTGATGCGATCCATATGGATCCGGAAACGCGTCTTCCCGTGGTGGTGGATGACCTTTGCACCGCATGCGGGGCCTGTGTGGATGCCTGTCCCAGGAATATCATCGAACTCAGAAAGAAGAACAAAAAAGACCGGAAGATATACGTAAGCTGCATCAACGAAGAGAAGGGGGCCGTGGCCAAGAAAAACTGCAGTGTGGCATGCATCGGTTGTTCCAAATGCTTCAAGGTATGTCCTTATGAGGCCATCACCATGGAAAATAACCTGGCATTTATCGATTCGGAGAAATGCAAGTTGTGCCGCAAATGTGTTCCGGAGTGCCCGACCGACGCCATCCTGGAACTGAACTTCCCTCCACCCAGGATCAAGGAACCGGTAGAAGCCAGCGATACAGAAACCAACCAGTGAAAATATAAACAGGCGATTCCATGAGTCTAAAGACATTTTCAAGAGGAGGCGTTCACCCTCCCGAACACAAACTCTCATCCGGTAAAGCAATCGTTGAGTTGCCTCCCCCCGAAGTAGCTGTCATCCCGGTGTCACAGCACCTGGGGGCGCCTGCCAAGGTGCTGGTGGATCGTGGGGACGAGGTAATAGTGGGACAGTTGATTGCCGAAAGTTCAGGATTTGTTTCCACTAACATTCATGCATCCGTATCAGGAAAAGTGCTGAAAGTGGACCAGTTTCTTGATTCTTCGGGATACCGTAAAATGGCCGTGCAGATCCAGGTGGAAGGAGACGAGTGGCTGGAAAGCATAGACCGCTCGGACGACCTGGTTCGCAATTCCCCTCTTCAGGGCGAGGATATCCGCAAAAAGATCCTGGAAGCCGGAATCGTGGGACTGGGAGGTGCCACCTTCCCCAGCCATGTAAAGCTGACGGTCCCCCAGGGAAAAACCGCTGAATACCTGATAATCAATGGGGCGGAATGTGAGCCCTTTCTGACGGCCGATCACTCCCTGATGCTGGAAAATACCGAAGAGCTCTTTTCCGGGATAAAGCTGCTGATGAAGGGACTGGGCGTGGAGAAAGCCCTGATGGGCATTGAAAACAACAAGCCCGATGCCCTGGAAAAAATGAAAAAGGTCGCCTCCGGGAGCGCCCTCACCGTGCAGGGCCTGAAGGTCAAATACCCGCAGGGAGGTGAGAAACAACTGGTACAGGCCCTTCTGAAGAGAGAGGTACCCTCGGGAGGATTGCCCATTGATGTGGGGGTGGTCGTATTCAATGTGGGAACGGCCCTGGCCACCTATCAGGCTGTGATGAAGAACCGGCCCCTGATCGACCGGGTGGTCACCGTCACCGGGAAATCGCTACCTAATCCTTCAAACTTCCGAGTAAGGATCGGGACCCCCATCTCCATGCTGGTAGAAAAAGCAGGCGGACTGCCAGGGGATACGGCGAAAGTGATCAATGGAGGTCCCATGATGGGGAAAGCCATTCCATCGCTGGATATCCCGGTTATAAAGGGTAGTTCGGGAATTCTGCTGATCCCCGGAGCCGAGTCCCGCCGAAAAGAGGTAAGGCCCTGTATCCGTTGCTCGAAATGTGTGAATGTCTGCCCCATGGGCCTGGAACCTTACCTGCTGATGAGCCTTTCCCAGCTCAGCCTTTTTGAACGCATGGAAACGGAAAAGGTACTGGACTGCATCGAGTGCGGAAGCTGCAGTTACACCTGTCCCTCCTCCCGCCCCCTGCTCGACTATATCCGACTTGGAAAAGCAGAGATCGGCAAACTCATGAGAGCACGAAAAGCTGTATAAGACATGAATCCCACTGAGATGAATAAATTTGTTGTATCCCCTTCACCGCATACCTATTCCGACGAATCGATCCCGAAACTGATGTATGGGGTGATCATTTCATTGCTCCCGGCCCTGGCTGTATCTGTCTGGTTTTTCGGTATCGGGATGATCATTGTGACCGCCGTGTCGGTGGCATCGGCCATCCTGTTTGAATACCTGATCCAGCGGTTTATGCTGCGGGTGAAACCGACCTACCTGAACGGTTCAGCCATCCTGACAGGCCTGCTGCTGGCTTTCTGTCTACCCTCGAACATCCCTTTCTGGATGGTGATGATCGGTACGCTGGCTGCCATTTGGATCGGCAAGATGACCTTCGGGGGACTCGGGAATAACATTTTTAATCCCGCCCTGGTCGGCAGGGTGTTCCTGTTTATCTCCTTCCCGGTTGCCATGACAGCCTGGCCCGAACCGGGACAGTGGATGACCTATACCGATGCGGTGACCGGTGCCACCCCGCTGGGGATCCTGAAAGAGGGACTGGCTACACGGACGGTACCGGAGATCATGCCTGAAGTACCTTCCTTCCTCAACATGCTGATGGGAAAAACCATGGGTTCGGCCGGGGAAGTCTCCGCGCTGGCCCTGCTGGTCGGGATGCTCTATATGATGTTCCGGAAAATTATAACCTGGCATATACCCATCACCATACTGGTCACGGTAGCCCTGTTCACCGGAATCCTCTGGCTGGCCAACCCCGACCGCTTTGCCAGCCCGATGTTCCATCTTCTGAGCGGTGGACTTATGCTGGGTGCCATTTACATGGCCACCGATTATGTCACCTCCCCCATGACAGGCCGTGGAATGATCATATATGGAGTGGGGATCGGACTGGTCACGGTCTTGATCAGGATCTTCGGGGCCTATCCGGAGGGGGTCCAGTTTGCCATTCTGATTTTCAACGGATTCACACCGCTGATCAATAAATTTGTTAAACCGAAACGTTTTGGAAAGGAGGTGCAACATGGCTAAGAAAGAATCCACCTTCATGAGTATGGTCGCCACCCTGTTTACAGTCACCCTGGTGGCGGCCGGTTTGCTTGGATCGGTATACGCCCTTACCAAGGAGCCCATCCGCCTGGCCGAACTCAAGAAGAAGAACGAAGCCATCCAGGTGGTGGTCCCCGGTTTTGACAACGAACCCTCCCAGGAGGTGAAGAGCATTTTCATGGACGGGGACAGCCTCTATCTATATACGGCCCGAAAGGGAGGTGAAGTGATAGGAACCGCTGTGGAAACCTTTACTAAACAGGGATTCAGCGGTGAGTTCAAACTGATGGTGGGATTTGCTCCCGATGGGACCATTATCGACATCGTTGTGGTCAAGCACTCGGAGACTCCCGGCCTGGGCAATAAGATGGAGAAGGGCAAGAGCGATTTCAGCCTGCAGTTCATGGGTAAAAACCCCGAGACCTTTAAGCTGGCTGTGAAAAAGGACCGGGGCGACGTGGATGCCATCACCGCCTCAACGATCACCTCCAGGGCTTATTGCGATGCGGTTGCCCGCGCTTATAAGGCATTTATGGAAAGTCAAAAAGCCGATTGATATGAACCAGTGGAAAAATTTTAGTAAAGGTTTTCTAAAGGAGAACGCCGTCTTTGTACTTTTTCTGGGAATGTGCCCGACTCTCGGCGTAACCACTTCGGCCGTGAACGGTCTGGGTATGGGACTGGCCACTACCTTTGTGCTGGTAATGTCCAACCTGGTGGTTTCCCTGGTGAAGAACCTGATTCCAGATAAGGTGCGGATCCCGGCCTTTATTGTAATCATTGCAGCCTTTGTAACAGTGGTTGAACTCGTGATGAGGGGTTATGCCCCTGCTCTGTTCGATGCACTGGGTATCTTTATCCCCCTGATTGTCGTAAACTGCGTGGTACTCGGCAGAGCTGAAGCC
>CAYRLP010000168.1:2764-6298 GCA_964424935.1 uncultured Bacteroides sp. | reverse complement strand
GCGTGATTCCCTTCGAGCCGTCCTCGAAGGCGCCGGGGTACGTTCCCGCCGATGATACTGCCCGGATAACCGAAGGGGGGACGGCGGCAAAGCAGGCGAAGGGGGTCCGGTTCAGGGAAATGCAGGAAGGCTATGCCCTGTTTGAGGTGGAAAGCGGCTCCTACAGTTTCAGGGTCAGCCACACGGGGCCCTAAACAACCCGTATCAATGGAAATAATTACGGAACGGCTACTGCTAAGGGAGATTACCTGGAACGACCTGGAACAGATCCATAGGCTTCATTTGCACCCGGAAGTGGATGAGCACAATACCCTTGGGATTCCGAAGGATATGGATGAGACCCGTGAGGTGATCCGTCCGGATATTGAGGCAAAGGCAAAGGATCCCCAAAGCAGGTACACCTGGCGGATCATCCTGAAAAATTCCGGGGAGTTTATCGGCCTGGCCGGGATGATATTATCCAACGACAAATTCAAACTGGGAGAGATTTATTACAAACTGCTCCCTGAATTCTGGGAAAAGGGTTATGCCACGGAAGTCGCAAAACATCTTGTCCTGACCGGATTTGACAAATTTCATCTGCATAAGGTCGAAGCCGGGGTGGCCACGGACAATGAGCGCTCCATCAGGGTGCTTGAAAAAGTGGGGATGACCCGGGAAGGACAAAGACGAAAGATCCTCCCCATCCGAGGAACGTGGAAGGATAATTATCACTATGCCATTGTGGAAGACGATCCCAGGGATTACTGAACAGGCCCGTTAATCCAGTTCCCTGTGCCAGAGGGTGACCCGCACATTCTGGCTCTCACGCAGATGTTCGGCCAGGCGCTCGGCGCAGTATACCGAACGGTGCTGCCCCCCCGTACATCCGTAACTGACCCGCAGGTGGGTAAATTTCCGTTCCTCGTATTTGTCCACCGACATATCGACCAGTGAAAAGGTGTTGCTAAGGAATTCATTCACATCGCTATGCTGCTCCATGAACTCGATCACCGGCCGGTCCTTTCCGTTCATTCCCTGCAGGCTTTCAACATGGTGCGGGTTGGTGATGACGCGGCAGTCAAACACGTATCCCCCACCATGCCCGTTGGGATCTTTCGGGATGCCATGTCTGTAACTGAAGCTGTTGATGGAAACGGTGAGAGTTGGTTTTCTTCCTCCCTTGTCTTTGAACCGTTTGAGTTTGGGAGCGTTCAGCAGATCTTCATAGACCCTGAGAAGCGTGGGGATCTCAATGGGGAAGGTCACATTGTGCAGGATCCATTTCAGGTCGTTCAGGGCATAGGGGATCGATTGCAGGAAATGGGTCTTTTTTTCGTAGAATCCCCTGAATCCGTAGGCTCCCATGGCCTGCATGATGCGGATCAGGACGTAGGAGTAGTAGGACTCCCTGAATTTCTCAGAGTTCACCGACGGATAGCCGGACAGGGCAGTAATGTAATGTTCCAGGAGCTCTTCCCGGATCTCCGGCGGGATATCGGCCTTGGAGTCATACAGCAGGGAGGCCACATCATATTGCAGGGCCCCCTTTCTTCCTCCCTGGTAATCGATAAAATACGGGTTACCATCGCGCAGCATGACATTCTTGGACTGGAAGTCGCGATAAAGGAAGTACTGGGTATCCTGGGCAAGCAGGTACCTGATCAGTGTATTGTAGTCGTTTTCCAGACGCTGTTCGTTGAAAGGGATCCCGGCAAGTTTCAGGAAATAATACTTGAAATAGCTGAGGTCCCACTGCATACTCTGGCGGTCAAAACTTGCACGGGGATAGCATACCGAATAGTCAAGGTTACGCGTCCCTTCGATCTGGAACTTCTGAAGCTCGGTTAATACCTGTTTATATACCCCGGTAAGGCTTTCAGGGAAATTGCCGTTATCCCTTGTTTCAAACACATAGTCGAACAGGGTCGTATCGCCCAGGTCCTCCTGCAGGTAAGCGTTGTGATCCAGGTCTACCAGATAGATCTCCGGGACGGACAGTCCCATGGAATGAAAATGCCTGCTGAACTCAATAAAAGCCACATTCTCTTCCCGGTCCTGGTTGATGGCCCCAATGGCCGTACCGGCCGTGCCGGTGATCCGGTAGTACTCGCGCGGGGAACCGGAGGCGGGCAGTTTATTGATGGAAAGGATTTTCTCTCCGCACCACCTGTGAAACAGGTCATTCAGCAACTCAAGGATGGTATGGCTCATGTTAGGTTCCTCGCTACAATCTTCTACTCAAAGATATTCAATTCTCAGCAGCAGCCTGAACCAGCTTTTGAACATGACCGGCAACAGGAAGATTCGTGGCTCCATAAGATGCGGAAGCGTCGTTGAAAAGTCCGGAAAACGCTTCCTCCTTTCCTCGCATGGAATCCGGATCGGAGAGAACGGACAGGGCCACGCGGGCCAGTTCAGAGAGGTGCACCGAATGGGGCTGAACCTCCATGAGGCGTTCGTTGCCGGCAAATGCAGGTGCCAGCCTTTCATGGTTCACTGCCCAGAGTTCAAGCAGACCGGTCATGCGTTCCCAGGCAGCAACATCTTCTGACTGGATCCAGAGATCCACATCCTGGCCGAAACGATAGGCCATATAACTCTCGGGAGGAGCTGCATCCACCATCCGGTTCAGGGGGATGGAACTTCTCAGCGGGGCGTCGTAGATGGCCATCCGCGAAAACATCTTATCCTCCTGCAGCACTTCCGTCAGAGTCCTCAGGGGATCCAGGAAGGGTTCGGATACCATGTCCTCCAGGAGCACCTCCCTGTACTTCAGGTGCATGAGCCCCAGCTCCTCCAGCTGCCTGTTCTGAACCATCAGTCTCCGGTACATATCGGGCTCGTCTTCCGTAAGTACTACCGGGCTCCACAGTTTTTCAGCGATGGCTGCAGCCCGGGGCCAGATCCTTGAATCTATGGTCAGGGCATTCACCATTTCGGTCCACATACAGGCTTCCCCTCCCAGCAGCCAGGTTTCCTGTTCGGGTGTGAGTGGTTCGATCTTCCTGAATTCCGGAAGCGGGGCACCGTCTTCCATATCCGTTCCGCCGGAACGATGCCCGTTCATGGTCAGGTTAAAAACCGAAATTTTTGCAGAACCGGCAATGGAATCCCCTGATTCTTCCAATTCGAATTCCAGCTTTCCTGCAGGTGAATCCGTTACAAAGGAGATATGACCCGCTTCAACAGATGCTTCATTAAAACCCATGGCTCCGCCCATGAAACTCAGGATCCCCCGCAGGCTGTCCCCTTCCCCGAAGAGGTATAGCCCGCCTTCCATCTCCATCTCAGCGATCCGGAAAATACATTCCCAGCCCTTCCAGTTGCTGGAATCGATTTCGATGTTTACGGCTCCGGTGATAACGGCCGGATCAATGTGGTAGTGGTAGCCGGCTGTTTGTTTGTGATCCAGGTAATAACCGGCAGACAGGATTGCCCTGTATCCCTCGCGGGCCGCATCCCAGAGCGAACTCTGATCGCGCCAGGTCTGCACCGCGATTCCATCATTGGGAAGACCGGGGTGAAGGATCTCATCCCATCCGACCATGATTC
>CAYRLP010000168.1:0-2754 GCA_964424935.1 uncultured Bacteroides sp. | reverse complement strand
CCTGTAATGCATGGGAATCTTCCAGTCCATGTTCCTTCATATAGCTCTGGATCTCCGGATTCTCGTTCCACTGGGTGGGGACCACCTCATCCCCGCCTATGTGGAAGTATGCATCGGGAAAAAGTCCCATCATTTCGCCGAAGAACTGGTCCAGGAACTCATATACCTCCTCACGGGTGGGATCCATCACCGGCTGGGAACCCAGCATGGATCCATCCAGTGCATAAGGACCCGGACCGCTGGCAAGCTCGGGATGACCCACGAACCAGGCCCCCGTATGACCGGGTACATCGAATTCGGGAACAACCCGGATGGCGCGGTCGGCGGCATAGGCCACCACTTCACGAATATCCTCCTGGGTGTAGTAGTTCCCCTGGGAACCCATTTCATGCAGCTTTGGAAACAATTTGGATTCCACCCTGAAAGCCTGGTTCTCGGTAAGGTGCCAGTGTAATACGTTCATCTTAAGGGCCCCCATGGCATCCAGGTTCCGGAGGATCACCTCCTTGGGGATCCAGTGCCTGCAGGCATCAATCATCAGTCCGCGCCAGGGGTACCTGGGTTGATCGTCCAGGGAAGCTGCCGGGATCACCCAAGTACCGTCTTCCTCTTCAGGCAGCTGAAGCAGGGTCTCTAGTCCATATAATATACCGGTCTCCCCGGGGGCAGTGATCATGATCCTGTTCCCGGAAACCTTCATGGAATAGGACTCATCGTCTTCCAGGGCAGGATACTCCTTGCCGGTTCCGGTGCACTCCAGGATCAGCCGTTTCTGGGTTCCATAGCCCAGCTCCATGCCGGTTCGCAGGGAAAGTCTCCTGTAAAACCTTACCATGGCCCGGTCCAGCCTGGCGGTTGAGAGGCCAGTGAATTCATGGGACAGCCCTTCATCCAGGAGAAATGATCCCTTTCCCAGTTTCAGTTCCGCGGGAAGCGGCATCAGGGTAATCGATGTACGGTCCTCAGCTGAGATGGGAGGGGGAGCCGGTTTCAGAAATCCGAACCAGGTAATGGCCAATACCGCAATCAGGACCAGAAGGCCCCAGCCGATTATCTTCAGGACTTTTTTCATATTATTTAATTATTGTTGAGGATTATTCCGGAATTACCTGACGGTGCAGCAAATCATAGCTGTTTCCGTCACGCAGCAGGTAGAAATCCCTGCTGCCGGCAGGCAGCTGATAAATGGTATCTCGTTCGGCCGACCACCGGGTGCCGTCGTAGATGGCCACGTAACTGCTTCCCAGTACCGTGAACTCATCGCCTTTCACCACGATACCGGTGTTCTCATCCAGTCCGATCCCAAGTAGTCCGGGATAATTCTCCAGGATTTCAAACAGGTCAAACTGACGGTTCCGTGCAAAGAGGTGCTGATCGATGGCCACGTTGGTGATGAAGCCCAGACCTTCTTCGTGGTCGCCCATCATGATGGTATTTTTCCGGGTATCCCCCCGTGCCAGGTAGGAGCCCTGGATGGTGGCCCCGGCCGAGCTGCCGGCGATGACCCCACCCCGGTCCAGCAGGTCGAATAAGGCCTGGTGGGTCCGCGTACCCAGGTAAGAGTCCGCATGCCTCCACTGCCTTCCACCACTGAACCATACTCCGGCAGCATGAATAAGAGGTTCCACAAAGGCCTTGCTGTTGGCTTCCTTACGGTCCCTGGTATGCAATACGGTTACCTGTTCAAATCCCTTTTCTTCAAAACTTCCTTTAAAGTTTTCCAGATCCGTATCCGTAAGCGTATCACTGGTCAGTGCCGTGGGTATGACCACGATGGGAGCATCCGCCCCTCCAACCAGTTCCATGAATTTTTCATAAAACATATCCGAAGCGGCACCTCCGATAATCAGCAGGGTGCCGTGGGCCGGACCATGGCTTTCAGCTTGGACCTGGCCGTAGCTCTTTTGAACGCAAAAAAATGAGAGGAAAAAAAGAAATGTGAAACCGAATCGCATGGATCTTAATTGAGGTATTTTGTAATCATCTTTACAGGAAATGGCTTTCCATGACCGGGATAGATGGTTTCTGCCCCCATGCTGAGCACCTTTCCCCAGCTTTTTTTCAGGAGTTCCAAATCCTTTGCATAGATAGGCAATTTTGGCCTCAACACAAAAGGCGCCCTGTTCTGGGCCAGGCATCCCACAAATGCGTCTCCGGATTCGAGCACTACGGATATGGAACCGAAGGTGTGTCCCGGTGTATGGAGGATGCGGCCGGGGATCCCGTATTCTGTCAATGAAAGTCCGTCATCATTCAGGGGGATATCCACCTTGGCTGCTTCGAATTTACCCTTCACTTTCACAAAAGGCATAAAGAGGGCACGTGAGATTTTTCCCCATGGTGTCACCCCTTCGGGCCAGTGAAAAATAGGTTTCTCCAGGTTTTCACGGTCCTTCTGATGCATGACGATCTTTGCACCGGTAAGCTCCTGAATTTCTCTGGCCCCTCCCACATGATCGAAGTCACCGTGGGTAAGAATGATTAGCTGGATGTCTTCGGGTTGCAGACCGGAATCGGAAAGCAGTCTGGAAAACGGCTTTGCAGCTCCAGGCCAGGCACCGTCAATCAGCACGGCACCCTTGTCCTTTATGATGTAACAGGTGTTTAAGCTGGACTGAAAAGGAATGATCCGGGTCATCTGGTTGAGCTTTTAATATATCAACCAAGATACTTTAAAAATAAAAGGAGATCAATCCGTAATCAGCAGGAGGACCCGGGCATCTTCAAGGTCATATTCCTTGCTAATATCCGGAT
>CAYRLP010000167.1:4790-6300 GCA_964424935.1 uncultured Bacteroides sp. | reverse complement strand
TACGCAGAATGGGTCATGCCGGAGCCATCATCGGAGGAAAAGCAGATACCGCAGCCGCAAAGATGAAGATCATGGAAGAGTGCGGTATTACCGTGGTTGTTTCCCCTGCTGAGATAGGGGAGAAAATGGCTTCCTTGGTGAACCTTAATTAATCCCCTATGAAATGCAGCGAACAGGATCTGGTGAAAGCTGCAGGGTGGATAGTTAATGCGAAGCACCTGGTCGCCTTCACCGGTGCCGGGATATCCGTTGAAAGCGGTATCCCGCCCTTCAGGGGGGAAGGAGGCATCTGGTCGAGATACGATCCCTCCGTTCTGGATATCGAATACTTCTGGAGCAGCCCCCTGGAATCGTGGAAGGGAATAACGGAAATTTTTTATACCCACTTTCTGGATGCCAGGCCTAATCCGGCCCACTACCTGTTGTCGCGTCTGGAGGGGGAAGGAATGCTGAAGTCGGTGATTACCCAGAATATTGACAACCTGCACCAGGAGGCCGGGAGCCAAACGGTGATCGAGTATCATGGAAACTCCAGGTGGCTGAGATGCAACCGTTGCGGGACCCGCTACGCCCTGTCAGACATCTCCCTGGAATCCCTTCCTCCAAGATGCCTGAATGACCAGGAAATACTGAAACCGGATTTTGTATTTTTCGGAGAGGGAATTCCCCCTGATGCAGCCAGCAGATCGGTGCAGGAGGTTTCCGTTGCGGACCTCCTGTTGATCATCGGCACCACAGGCGAAGTGATGCCGGCCGGCATGTTGCCTTCCATCGCCAAGTCACGCGGAGCCAGGGTGATTGAGATCAACCCGGGAAATTCAGTCTTCACTGCGTCTATTACCGATCTTTTTCTGCAGGGTCCGGCGGCCGAGGTTTGCGGGCAGCTGGAATCCTATCTTTTTTAGTCTCACCGATTTTTCATTTATTTGCATTGTTCATTACCATAAAATATGTAAACGAATTATGGATCTACTTAAAGGAAAAGTTGCAGTGGTCACGGGAGCTGCCCGCGGTATCGGAAGAATGATCGCGCTATGTTTTGCCGAGGAGGGAGCAGACGTTGCATTTACGGATCTTGCCAGGGATGAAAACATGGATACGCTTGAGAAAGAGTTGTCGGATTTGGGTGTAAAAGGCAAGGGCTATGTCAGCGATGCGAGCAATTTCACCCAGGCACAGGAGACCATAGACCAGGTGATCGCCGATTTCGAAAAGGTGGATGTACTGGTGAATAATGCCGGTATCACCAGGGATACTTTACTGATGCGGATGGATGAAGACATGTGGGACCTGGTAATCAAGGTGAACCTGAAATCGGTATTCAATTTTACCAAGGCCGCACAGAAGTACATGCTCAAAGCCCGGACCGGTTCCATCATCAACATGAGCTCGGTAGTCGGTGTGAATGGAAATGCGGGCCAGTCCAACTATGCTGCTTCCAAAGCAGGGATCCTTGGATTTACCAAATCCATTGCCAAGGAGCTGGGTGCCAGGAACGTGCGATGCAATG
>CAYRLP010000167.1:0-4780 GCA_964424935.1 uncultured Bacteroides sp. | reverse complement strand
TTCCTGACAATGTAAAAGAGGAGTGGATCAAGAGCATTCCGCTGAAACGCGGAGGACTGCCCGAAGATGTGGCCAACGTAGCCCTATTTCTGGCATCGGACCTGTCATCCTATGTAACCGGGCAAACTCTGCAGGTTTGCGGAGGTATGAGTGTGTAAAGTACAACTGAACCATTGAAAGGCGGTAAGAGCTCCGGAAAGTTATTCCTTTGGACCGTGGTGTTGTTTCTGGGTTTCCAGGGATGCGCCGTTAACTATGCAATCGTTGATTTTGAGGTCCTCGAACCTGCAACTGTCAATTTTCCCGATTATGTAAACCAGCTGCTGTTCCTGAACAGGGCCCCTATTACCTTGGATGTCTGGGCCGAACAAAACCAGGAAGAGATGGAGCCACGGCACCTGGTTCTGCTGGACACCCTCATTATCAATAACCTGTTCCGAGGGGTGCTGGATAATCTTCGCAATTCGCCTCTTGAGAAGTTTCATGCGCCAATCTGGCTCAGCGACCGAAGATCGGATACCACCCTGCTTGATGATGAAGTACTGACTAAAAGGGAGGTGCAGAATATCTGTAACAGTATGGGGGGTGACGCCCTGATTAGCCTGGAGCTCTATACAGTCGGTCTGGATCAGCATTTTGATTTCTACACCGATGCCCCGGATGAGATCCTGAACCACTATTTTGAAGTATTCAACCAAGTGAAATGGAACATTCATCTCCCCGGATATCCGAGACCCTTTGATACCTACACAACGGTTGACACACTTTTCTTTCCGACGATTCTGAACGGGGAGTTTCTCAGCCAGACTCCCGGGCTGGAAATGATCCGGGAACTCTTTTATGAGAGCGGATTAAAATACGGACGCTACCTGGTACCGGTCTGGGACCGGAGTTCCCGTATCCTGTATAAGCAGGGAGATGATTCCTTGAAAATGGCCATCAGGCTGACAGATCTCGGGGACTGGGAGGGTGCATTTTCCCTCTGGAAGGGATTGACCGGTTCGCGCGACAGCATTCTGGTTGCCAAAGCCTATCACAACATGGCTGTATATTACGAATTGGAAGATCAGCTGGATTCGGCGCGGATCATGCTTGATCTGGCACTTGAACATGATTCCCTGGACGAGATCCAGTCCTACCGCGAGGAGATTGAAGTGAGAGTCCTGAACCGGAAAGATATTGATAAGCAGATAAGAAAACCTTAGGAAAGCCATGTATAATACCGTATTTGTACTGCTGATCTCGGTTCTGGTCTTTGGCTATGTACTTGAGCGGATTCTGGATAAGCTCAACCTGGATCATACCCTGCCCGGGCTGCCCGCAGAACTGGATGGTATCTTCGATGCGGAGGAATACCGGAAAAGCCAGATGTATAAACGGGACAATACCCGCTTCTCTTTTGTCAGCAGCTCGTTCAGCTTTGTGGTGATGCTCCTCCTGTTCCTGCTGGGGGGCTTTGGCTGGTATGATGACCTGATCGGGGGACTGAGCAGCAACTATATTATTCATGTGCTGATCTTTTTCGGAACCTTTGCCCTGCTCAGTGATCTTTTATCCACACCCTTTGAACTCTATACCACCTTTGTACTGGAAGAACGCTATGGATTCAACCGGACCACCCCCCGAACCTTTGTTCTCGACAAAGTCAAGGGATGGCTGCTTGGAGCGCTGATAGGAGGGGGGCTGTTGGCGCTGGTCACATGGATCTATATGATGACCGGGAAATGGTTCTGGTTGATTGCCCTGGCAGTTTTTACGCTGGTCTCCCTTTTTCTGATGATGTTTTATTCCAATCTGATCGTTCCGCTGTTTAACAAACAGACCCCGCTGGAAGAAGGTTCCCTGAGGGAAAAGATCCAGGAATATGCAGCAAAAGCCGGGTTCAGGCTATCCAATATATACGTGATTGACGGTTCGAAGCGTTCCAGCAAAGCCAATGCGTATTTCAGCGGACTGGGTCCAAAGAAAAGGATCGTCCTTTTCGATACACTTATTGAGGACCTGGAGGAAGATGAGATCGTGGCGGTCCTGGCTCATGAGGTAGGTCATTATGTAAAAAAACATTCCCTGACCGGACTGATCCTTGGCACCATCCAGTCCGCCATTATGCTCTATCTATTCTCACTCTTTGTCGGGGCGGACAGTTTCGCGGTGGCCCTGGGTGGGGATGCGGCCTCCTTTCATCTCGGACTGATAGCTTTCGGGGTTCTTTATTCACCCATTTCCATGCTGGCGGGACTGGGGACTAATGCCCTTTCCAGGCAGCATGAGTTCCAGGCCGATCGCTATGCCAGGGACAGCTATGATGCAAACCTCCTCATATCTTCCCTGAAAAAGCTTACCAGGAATAATCTGAGCAACCTGACCCCCCATCCGGCTTATGTGTTCTTTCACTACTCTCATCCTCCCTTACTTCAGAGAATCAGGTCCTTGAAAAAACAGTGACCCACAATTGAATATTTGAGTATCTTTATTGGAGTTGCACTATCCCCCCCGGAATCAGACCGGGGTATACAATATGACTATAAAACGAAGGGAGTTTCTGGCAGGTCTTATTACCTCCCCTTTGCTGGGAACCAGGGGAGATGCAGCCGGAGAAATCGAAAGTCCGGGCCCATATGCGCCCATGGGGAACAATCCCACCCTGAGATTGGGACTTATTGGTTATGGAAGCAGAGGTGCGGAACTCCTCGATATATTATCCAGGGAAGCACTGAATATCGAAATCCGGGGAATCAGTGATGTCTTTGATCAGCGGATGAAAAAGGGGCTTGAGACCGTCGGATCCGGAGCCAGGGGATACAAGGACTACCGGGATCTCCTGGAGGCGGAGGACATCGATGCTGTGATCATTGCGACACCCGATCACTGGCATGCCCGCATGGCTATGAATGCAGCAGAAAGGGGAAAACATATTTACCTGGAAAAATGCATGGCCCGCACCGCTGATGAGGCCAAAGCATTTAAGGATGCCGTGAAGAGCAACGGAGTGGTATTTCAGCTGGGGCACCAGGCAAGACAGCGAGATCTGAACCTGAAAGCCAGAGAACTGGTGAGCAACGATATACTGGGCAAGATTACCCTTATTGAAACTACCACCAACCGGAATGATGCCAGAGCGGGGTGGGACATGGTGGAGGGGGAACATGCCAGCAGCGAAACCGTTGACTGGGAACTGTTTCAGGGACCAAGCACAGAAAGGCATCCCTTCAGCATCGAACGGTATTATGGATGGAGAAACTACTGGGCTTACGGGACCGGGATGGCAGGGGATCTGCTGACCAATGAATTTGATGTGGTGAACTCTATCCTGGATCTGGGCATCCCGGACTCAGCTGTTGCTTCCGGAGGTCTCTATGACCATTCGGACGGGAGGGAGGTTCCCGATCTTTTTCATGTTGCATTTGAGTATCCCGGCAGGTCACTGACTCTTCTGTACAGCGGAACACTGGCCAACGGCATTCCCAGAGGGACACTTTTTATGGGAAGGGATGCAAGTCTTGAACTGGGAAGAATTCTCTCTGTCTGGGCAGATAAGAATTCAGTCAAGTACAGGAGCCGGATTGAGGCAGGAATTCTGGATCCCGCTACTCCGATCGTAAATTATACGAAGGACCAGGTGGATGCCATTTCCTCGGCCACCTCAAAATACTTTGCGGACAGGGGGCTGGTTAGAACTTACAGGGAGGGGAAACAGCTAAACACCACAGGCCTGCACCTTGCCGAATGGCTGCAATGCATCCACAGCGACCGGTTACCCAGCTGTTCGGTTGACAGGGGTTTTGAAGAAGCGGTAAGCGCTCATATGGCAACGATCTCATTTCTTGAAGGCAGAAAGGTCCGATGGGATCCTGATAAAGAAACTATTATCTGAGACATAATTATTTAAAACACTAACTATCATGAACACTTCTACTAACATGAACAGGCGCGAGTTTTTGCAGAATGCAGCAGTCGGTACTGCTGCCATCGGTTTATCCTCCCCGGCCATGAAGATGATGGCCGGAGAACCAGCACAGAAGGCTGTGAATAAGGTCGGATTGTACAGCATCACCTTTCTGGGTGTCTGGTACAAGGGGGATGCACTGACTCTGGATAACATGATGATCAAAGCCAGGGATTTCGGATTTGACGGCATTGAGATTGACGGGAAGAGGCCCCATGGCAATCCTCTGGATATGCCTACGGCACGTTGCAAGGAACTGAAGAAAAAGGCAAACGACCTGGGACTGGATATCTATGCGGTCTCGGCTAACAACGACTTCAGCAGTCCGGTCCCGGAACACCGGGAGTGTCAGATCGTATACCTCCGGGAACTGATGCGCATGACCTCCGACCTGGAGGTCACACCTCTCCGGGTTTTCCTGGGATGGCCAGGTGTGACCCTGCATCCCAATGGAGGACGCTACGATATCGCCAGGGAAAGCTGGCAGCACCTGCACTACCAGTTTGAGCCGGAGCAGATCTGGGACTGGTGCAGGGAAGGATTAATTGAAAGTGCCAGATATGCGGAAGACTTCGGTGTTACCCTGGCCCTGCAGAACCACCAGCCGGTTATCAACAACTGGAAGGATATGATGCGTATGATCAACGAGGTGGATTCCCCCGCTTTGAAAGCCTGCCTGGATGCTCCGATCCTGGAAGACAAGAGTGCTGAAAACATCAAGGAGGCCACAGAGGCTGTTAAAGGGATCCAGATGCTGACCCATTTTGGAGGAGAATTTGACAGGGATGCGAACGGACACATCGTCGATACCCAGGATCACAGTGACCACGTGGA
>CAYRLP010000166.1:0-6342 GCA_964424935.1 uncultured Bacteroides sp. | reverse complement strand
GTATTTCCCCGTCGCGCAGCGGTCTTCCTTCCAGTTTGGCTTCCAGTTTCTTTTCCTGGATGCGCTGCACGCAGAGGGTGCATTTCTCAACCACACCCCGTTCCCGTACGGTGACATCCGGGTTCAGGACCAGCCTGGATAGATCGCTGTTCTGATTGAAATCAAACTTTTCGTTTTCCACAAATTTGTACCAGTTGAACCTTCTCACCCTGTAGGGGCAGTTATTAATGCAGTATTTGGTCCCGATGCACCGGATATAGGCCACCTGGTTCAACCCCTCGTTGCTGTGCATGGTGGCTGAAACGGGACAGACATTCTCGCAGGGAGCGTTGTCACAGTGCTGACACATGACCGGCTGATTAAGAACCTTCGGATTGTCGGGCTCGTCACTGTAATACCTGTCGATGCGCATCCAGTGCATGATCCTCCGGTTGATCACCTGCTCCTTCCCTACTACCGCTATGTTGTTCTCGGCAATGCAGGATACTACACAGTTGTTGCAGGCGGTACATTTGTTCAGGTCCACGACCATGCCCCAGTGGTACCCGTCAAATTTTGCTTCCGGGTAAAGGGTCTGGTGCTGGGCCTCTGCCTCCAGGTGAAAATGATTCCCGGCCGACCGGTCGGCCCGGTACTCCTTTAGGGTGGTTTCACGAACAATGGGCCTGCCCTCCATGTTATGGTGGGTCTGCGTACGGGCAATGGGATAGGTAAGTCCGGTTCGTTCAAGGGTGATCCCGTTGCGGATATAGTTTCGGTGTCCGTTCAGGGTGGTCACCCACTGAAAGGCATTGATTCCCCTGCCGTCCCCGACTTTACCGGCTGCGGTCCGCCCATAGCCCAGCGACAGGGATACGGTTCCCCGGGCCTGACCCGGCTGTATCATCATAGGTATTTCTGTTCCTTCTACCAGGATCACCATTTCATCCTCCAGACCCAGCTCTTCGGCATCTGCCGGGGATACGGTCAGGAAGTTGTCCCAGCAGGCTTTGGTAACCGGATCAGGCAGTTCCTGGAGCCAGGGATTATTGGCGTACCTCCCATCATTCAGCGCCACAGTGGCATAGAGGGTGAGTGCGAGATTCGTGTCTGCCTGGGGCAGCTCCACCACCGGAGGAGTGAACACCCCGGAAACAGCTGCAGGCCGGGGAGACTCATAGTATCCCGCCTGGAGCGTAAGCGCCCACCAATCCCGGTCATCCTTTGCTGTTGCCGGTCTTAATTCTGTTTCCCACCAGGACCGGAGGAGATCCTCATAGGACCGGGTATCACCGGCCCAGGTCAGAAGTGAATCCTGGGATGCCCGGGTGTTGAAGATCGGATGGATGCATGGCTGCTGAAGGCTGTATGAGCCTTTCAGGGGTTCCGCATCTCCCCAGGATTCCAGATAGTGGGGAATGGGACAGACCACCTGTGAGGCTACCGCCGTCTCATTCAACGCAGTCCCCATGTAAACCGAGAATCCGGCTTTTTTCAGTGCTTCCGTTCCGCCAAGGCTGTAGACCGGGTTCACCTCAACCATCAGCAGGTTATCCACCTCCCCGTTCTCCAGATCCTTCATCCATGCGGAAATCTGCCTGTCGTCCCCCTGTTTCAGCTGAATGGTGCGTGATAGGTCCAGGGTCGTCCCGTAATTCCCAAGCATGTGGTTGATTCCTGCCACCATCATCTGGACAGATGGATTGTTGGATCCGCTGACAACCAGGGACCTGGACCTGTGTTCCAGTAATCCGGCCACCAGGGCCGAAACATCGGTGACCGGGGGAGGTGCTGAAACCCCGGGCTGTCCCGTGGCTTCTGCCAGGCGGTTGTATATGGCCGCCAGCATCCGTTCCGATTCGGCCGGGCTGACCGGGATCCGTTCATCGGCCGAGGCCCCGGTCATGGAAAGTGCCGATTCCACCTGCACATGCTTGGACATCTGGGTCCTGTCACTTCCGACCGTACGTGTGGCCGCATAGTCTCTGGCAAACTCCACCGGAGCCAGCCAGGTTCCCAGAAAATCTGCATCAAAGGAAAGGATGTAATCAGCTCGTTCAAAATGCATGCCCGGAATCACGGCTGTACCAAAGACCGTGCGGTGAGCTTCCCTGATCCCGGATCCTGAGATTTCATCATACTGGATCCAGGAAGCACCGGGATGGGCTTCCAGGAAAATACGTATCACCTCCCAGGTAGAGGGACTGATTACCGTGGGTGTTAACAGAACGGTCCGCCCGCCTGCGTCCAATTTTCCTTTCACAAGGGTATCTGCCTCCTCCCAGGATACGGGTTTGCCTTCCACAGAGGGTTCTTTGTAACGGGCATCATCATACAGGTTCAGTACCGAAGCCTGGACCCTCGCACTGGTCCCTCCCCGTGATACCGGGGACTGGTGATTCCCTTCTATTTTAATGGGGCGTCCTTCGCGTACCTTGACCACTACACTGCAGTATTCCGTACCATCAAAAAAAGTGGAGGCATAATACCCTGCCTTTCCGGGTATAAGCTCTTCAGGTTTAATCAGATAAGGAATGGCTTTATGTACCGGTTTTTCACAACTGCTCAACACGGCCGCGGAGGCCACACTGAATCCGAACAGTTTCAGGAAATCCCGGCGCGAGCCGCCTGTTTTCCCCGGACGGTCTTCCTGCGCCGGGGTCGGGCCCTGGTGGTATTCCTCAATGCTTCTCCATTGCTTTTCCATGGATATCCCTCAATTTAATAGTGACATTTGGAGCACTCGGTTCCCCCTACAAGTTCTGCTGTTACCCGGTCAATCTCACCCGAATTCACTTTCTTTTGAAGCTCCTTGTATTGTGTATAGAACTCGTTATCAAAAAACTGGACCTCGGTATCGCGGTGACAGTTGATACACCAGCCCATGCTCAGATCGCCCACCTGGCGAACCCGGTCCATCTCCTCGACGGGACCGTGACAGGTATTGCATTCGATCTTTCCCACCCCCACATGCTGCGCATGGCTGAAATAGACATGGTCGGGCAGGTTATGGACCTTGATCCACCGGATGGGTTCCCCGCTTTCCCAGGCCTCCACGACCTTGTTGATCTGGTGCCTTCCCGAATGAGTGCCTTCCCGTACGATGGAATGACAGTTCCAGCAAACATTTATGTCCGGAATCCCTGCATGTTTTGACTGGGTGACGGTGTAATGGCAGTACTGGCAATCGATCTGGTTATCGGCGGCATGAACTACATGGGAAAACTTGACAGGCTGGTCGGGTTCGTAGTTCTCCTGCCTGCCCAGGGAAGTCCCTGCATCATACAGCAACTTGGCCTGCCAGGCCACCGCTCCCAGGAACAGGATTACAAGGATGTAACGGCGTTTTACCTTCTTTATAAAGAAGATGTCCAGCAGGATCCAAGTGAGGAACAAGCCCAGGAGCAGGAAGAGAAATATTTTGTTGATGACCGGCTTTTTCTTGGTGAGCCCCTGCTCTTCAAAATGGTCCAGGAAGCTTTTGATCTGCTCCAGATCACTGTCAGTCAGGTTAAAGGTCTGGTGCATCCTTGACATGGTCGCTCCGGCAGGATTCATGACCGCCTGTTCAAATTCCTCAAGGCTGCGTCCCTTGTATTGATGTGCAATCTCCCAGGCATTGGGATTCCAGTTAAAGGTGTCGATCTCAACCGTATTATGACAATCGGCACATGCTTTCGATTCGAATTTCCCATCGATCAACCCGTAAAACAGGCGCTCCCCGCGCATCAGTCCTTCCGAGGACTGGTGGGAATCAGGATCCTCCTGGATTCCGAACGCCAAGCTACCGGGGAGGATGAAGAGAATGGACAATAGAAGAGAGCATGACAAGCTTGAGATTCTTCTCATATATGATCAGGTTTGAGGATAGGGTTCGTTTATTTTAAATCTTACTCAGTGGTTCCTGCAATTTAAAACCTTCGGGGAAAAATAACAACTCGCAATGGAACAGAAGAACACGGAGGCGCGTATCCACTCAATTTGTATTCCGTATAAATAATTTTGTCCTATCTTCGTTTAATGCAATCCCTGTTCTCCGAATATTTTCTTCCTATCACACTGGCCATCATCACTCTGGGAATGGGGCTTTCTCTGACAGACAAAGACTTCAGGAATATTTTTATACAGCCAAAAGCAGTGATTATCGGACTCTGCTGCCAGATGCTGCTTCTCCCGTTTATTGCCTGGCTAATAGCCCGGACGATCCATATAGACCCCATGTTCAAAGTGGGCCTGATGATCATTGCTGCCTGCCCCGGGGGGGCCACTTCGAATCTGATTACCTACCTGCTAAGAGGCAATGTGGCCCTCTCCATCTCCATGACCGCCCTGAACAGTCTGCTGACCCTGATCACCATTCCCCTGGTGGTCCAGTTGTCGCTGGAAGCATTTATTCATGAGGGTGCGGCCATCCATCTGCAGGTGGGTGAGACCATCCTGAAGGTGTTCCTGATCACCATCCTGCCCGCCTTTGCAGGCACACGGATCCGGAAGAATTATCCTGAACTGTCGGCCAGTCTGGAACGGCCGCTCCGCCTGATTCTGCCGATGCTTCTCCTTTTGATCTATGCCGGTGTCATTTTTATCGATCAGGGAGCCGGTGGGGCAACCCGTGCTGATTTTATCCGGATCTTCCCTTACACCCTTCTTCTGAATATCCTGGCCATGGTCGCGGGATTCCTGGTGGCTCGCCTCCTGCGCCTGCGGGTGATCAATCAGTTCACCATCTCCATCGAGGTGGGTCTGCAGAATTCCGCCCTGGCTATTTTTGTAGCCGCCACCCTTCTGAACAGCAATGAAATGGCCCTGGTTCCTGTGGTTTACGGATCCTTTTCTTTCTTCAGTACCTTTCTTTTCGGCTGGAGTGTAAAGAAACTGGGATGGGTTCCCAGGTTCCCGGGCCCAGGGGATTCGTAAGCATCTTACCTGAACAGATAGAAAAAACCGGCACCTTCAAATGGACTGGTCCCCTCTACCTCTTCAATCACATAGTAGTAGATCCCTTCTTTAAGTTCCTCTCCTTCCAGGCTGTTTCCATCCCAGTTTATGCGGGGGGAACGGGAATAATAGACCCGGGCGCCGGTCCGCGTGAAGACAGAAAACTCATAGACCGTGGTGCCGTCGGTTTCCACCTGGAAAAGGTCATTTACCTGATCGCCATTGGGGGTGAACACATTGGGAATATCCAGTTCATCTCCCGGGGCGGCCGGTGCCATGGATGAAGCGTTCAACCTGTTCAATGCATCCATCTGTTCAATATTCACCGCAGTATCAGGCTGCTGTGCATACAATGCTGCATGCATCAGACTGCATAAAAAGATCAGGGAAATAAATCTGGCAATGGTCATATTTTCTCGGTCAGCTTCTGGACCACTCTAAAGTTATTAAAAAATTCCTTGGCGAATACCCGGAACACCGTATAGGTGGGGATGGCAAGGATCATCCCTACAATGCCAGCCAGGCTCCCCGCCATCATAATTACAATGAATATCTCTATGGGATGTGCATATACACTGGTACCGAAAATCACCGGCTGAAAGACCAGGTTATCGGTAAGCTGGGTAATGGCAAATACCAGGATCATATAGCCGATCAAAGGCAGCAGTGCCGTGGCAAAATCCAGGTCCAGATGGGTGGCCACTCCCAGGATAACTCCCAGGATGGCCCCGATCCACGGCCCCAGGTAAGGAATGATATTCAGAATAGCCGCAATCAGCCCGATCACCAGTCCGCGCCTGAAACCCACCCCCGCGATGGTCATGCCCGCTGTGATCAGGGTCATGATTCCGATCATCTGCAAAAGGATCCCCACGAAGTATCGCCTGAGCAGGTGCTTGGTCGACTCCAGGGCATGGCTGAAGGCTTCCACCTTGTTTTCCGGGATCATCGTTACCACATAGCCCGTGATTAGTTTGTCCTCCCTGAGCAGAAAGAAGGTGATAAATGAGATGGCGAACAGGGCCCAGGCAAAATTGCCCAAAATTGATGCCACGGTCGCAATCAAATCGGTAATTACATTGATATTCAAAATATTGGATATACTCCCGCGAATATGTTCAGACAGGGACTTGGCTTCTTCCCCTCCCAGATTCATCTTTTCGTACCAGAGCTCCAGATTATGGATGGGTTTGTCAAAAGCTTCAAGAACCATGTCCGTATCAATGTTAGAGAGCTCCTGGGCCTCACCGGCCACCACGGGAATAAAGATCCTGAAGAAACTGAAAAACACAATCCAGATGAAAATCAGGGTGATCAGAGCCCGAAGGGAGACAGGGATCTGCCAGTTGCCGATCCGGATCCGCCCCATCAGATGGACCAGGGGCCGGGTGATCAGCGCCAGTACCGAAGCAATGAGGATATAGG
>CAYRLP010000165.1:3988-6382 GCA_964424935.1 uncultured Bacteroides sp. | reverse complement strand
GGAAGAAGCCATGCTCTCTGCCTTCCGAAAAATGAAAGAGGAAGGGATCGAGATCGAGGATGTCTTTACACCCTATCCGGTCCACGAGGTCCTTGAGAAGCACGGGCGTAAATCAAAAATCACAGTGGTGGGATGGTTCTACGGATTTTTCGCTTCTATCGCTGTCCTGGCCTTTCTGTTCTATACGGCAGTGATTAACTGGCCCCTGAACTACGGCGGCAAACCCAGCAATGCATTCCCCTCCTTCATGGTGATTACCATTGTCCTGACTATTTTCAGCATCACCATCCTGAGTTTGTTCACCTTTTCATGGCGTGCCAATCTCTGGCCGTCCAATGAGAAACCCATCTATCATCCGGAGGCCACCGATGATAAGTTTGTGATCCTGGTAAACAAGGAAAAGGCCGATGCAGCCAGAGCCGCTTCGGTGCTGAAAGAAACCGGCGCCATAAAAGTAATTGAAAAGTAAAACAGCTATGATATACAGAACCATCCTGGTAAGTACCCTTCTCCTGCTGGTGGCGACCTCCTGCGACCGGACCCGTTCCAGCACGGGATGGGATTACATGCCCGACATGTATTATTCCAGGGCGTATGAGTCCTATACCCCCAATCCCGTTTTCGAGGACAGCATGACCATGCGGACCACGGTGAAGGGTACCGTTCCCAGGGGCATGATCCCCTTTGAATGGGTAAAGAGTGACGAGGACCGGATTGCAGCCGGAGAGGCCCTGGTCAATCCACTGGAGGCTACCGATGAAAACCTGGCCCGGGGCAGGGCATCCTATGAGATTTTCTGCATCGACTGCCATGGACCTGCCGGAGACGGGCAGGGCTATCTCTTTACGAGTAAGCGCTATCCATACCCTCCAGCCGATCTGACCAGCGATAAGGTTCGGGCCCTGAAGGACGGGGAGATTTATCATGTCATCACAGTCGGTTTCGGTATCATGGGGGCCCATGGGAGCATGATCGTGCCCGAGGACCGGTGGAAGATCATTCTTCATATTCGCAACGACCTGCAAAAGTAGCAGGCCAAAAAATGTAACAATGGAAGAGAGAATCAAGTTATCCCGCATCTACATCCTGGCTACCCTGATCATGGTCCTGGTGGGTATCGCTGCTCTGGTAATGGCATTTATGGGAGATCCCCGGCGCGGCTGGGCCAATTTTTTACTGAACAATGTCTATTTTGTTTCCCTGGCAGTGGGGGCACTGCTTTTTGTGGCCATTCAGCGGGTGACCCATTCGGGCTGGTCAGCTGGGTTTATCCGGGTCCCTGAAGCCATGGCAGGATTCTTACCTGTGTCAGCGGTTCTGTTCCTGGTAATGATCCTGGGGGCACATTCCCTCTACCACTGGTCTCATGCGGATGCCGTGATACACGATCCGCTGCTGGATCACAAGAGTCCCTACCTGAATATGCCATTCTGGATCATACGAATGGTGGTCTATTTTGCACTTTGGATCCTGATGTTTGTAATCATCCGGCGCCTCTCCCTGAAGGAGGATGAAATGGGTGGAATGGAGATCTTCAAGAAGCTGGAACACCGCTCCAAGGTCTTTATCTTTATTGTGATCATCACCTTTAGCTTTGCCATGATCGATTGGGTCATGTCCATCGATGCCCACTGGTACAGCACCATTTTTGCCCTCAAGAACTTTGTTGCGGCCTTTCATCATGCTGCCATTGTGATCACCTTCATTGTATTGTTAATGAATCAGAAGGGGTATTTCCCCTTTCTGAACAAAAGTCATCTGGGCGATTTCTCACGGTATATTTTCATGCTCTGTATTATCTGGGGCTATTTCTGGTTTTCGCAGTTTATGCTGATCTGGTATGGCAATATACCGGAGGAGACGGCCTATTTCCTTCCCCGGGTCCATGGCGAAGGCTGGCGCTTCTTTTTCTTTGCCAACATAGCCATTAACTGGTTTCTTCCCTTTGTTCTGCTCATGCCCAAAGCCACCTCCAGGAACCGGACAGTTTTAAAAATTGTCATTCCTTTTTTGATCATCGGGCAGTTCATAGATCTGTATGTGCAGATTTTCCCGGGAACTGTGGATGAACAGGTGTTGGGGTTCCAGGAGATAGGAACCTTTGTGGGCTTTGCCGGTCTGTTTATGCTGGTTACCGGGTGGGTGATGAGCAGGGCGGGACTCTATCCGGTCAGGCATCCCTACCTGGAGGAGAGCAGGAACCACCATACCTGAGATCCGGATACTTTTCTTAAATTCACCTATTTCTTATGCTTGCATCCGGATGAGGATTTACCGGTATTTTCATTTTCTGAGCCTGGATATTGTAGCGGGGGCGCTTGCCTCCTCCTGTTTTGCGGCACGGCTTCTCCATACAAATCCGGGAGCCGTCTGGTGGGTCACCCTGGCCCTGCA
>CAYRLP010000165.1:0-3978 GCA_964424935.1 uncultured Bacteroides sp. | reverse complement strand
CTGGTGCTGTCGTGCCTGGTCCTGCTGTTTTATGCCATGCGCCACGTGTTCCGGAAAAACCGCTTCCTGTCCATCCCCGGTGAGATTTTTGTACTGCTGCTCTACATGGCAGGTACCTGGCTGGGGCCCGCAGTTGCCGTGGAAGAAGGATTTAATCAGGGAGAGGGGATGATTGCCCTGATCTTTGCCGGGGTCCTCCTGATGAATCTGGGGGTCATCTCTCTCTATGATATGAAGCTTGACAGCAGAATGGGCATTACCTCCCTGGCCAATCTGCTGGGTGTGAAGGGTACCAAAAACCTGCTTCTGGGAACAGCCATTGCCATATACGTAATAACCTTGCTCCAGTTCCTGGTCTTTGAGATGGACCGCTATTTTAAGTTTGCACTGATATTGACCGGCATGACCACCATCCTGCTGCTGATCCTCTATTCTCCTTCACGTTTCAGAAAAAAGGACTATTTCCGGCTGGGGGCCGATGCGGTCCTGTTCATGGGCTTCCTTGCCCTGCTGATCAAAGGATGAAACCTACAGTTGCCCAGATCTCAGCGAGTGTGCCAGGCCTACAGCTCCCCCTTCACCGTATATCCTGTATCGGTGATCTTTCCTTCGATCTCCTCTACTGTGGTCTTTGACTTGTCGTACTTCACTTTGGTCCAGCCTTCTTCGTGGGAAGATTCCACCGAGGCGATACCGTCCAGGGTTTCTACCCCCGCCTGTATGGCTTTTTCACATCCGTCGCAGGTCATGCCCCCCACATCGAGGGTCACTTCTACCCATTCGGCAGCCGGAACCTCCTGATCGGTGGCCGTATCCGCTTTCTTTTCCGTATTGCCGCTGCAACCGGCCAGCAAAGCGGCTGCCAGCAGCACCATCATAATCTTCTTCATCGTTTTCATTTTTTAATAATCAAGGGAGAGAATCCTTCCCTCGGTAAAATCAAAGAACATTTCCTTTTCGGCAACCTCAACGCCATCTCTTAAATCTGACTCTTCCACGCCGGCCACCTGCATGCAGGCGGGACAGGCCAGGATCGTCACATCCCGGTTGAGCAGACGTTCAAAGATCTCATCCGAGGGATCAAAGGGGTCCATCTCCAGGTTGGGGGCATCCTTGGTCACCATTTCAATTCCCTGCTTATCAAAGAAAACCAGAACATCGTTGGAGGTGGAGAATTTATCGGCCAGCATCAGGGCCATGAGCACATCATGTGCATCGGCCGAACCTTTACTGATATGTATAAAGGCCCCGTCTGTCTTGGGTTCGGATTCGGGACGGTCCTCAGATTCAGTATTCACCCTGACGCAGGCGGAAAGCAACAGGGGTACCAGGAGGAGTGCAAAAATTTTTTTCATCACGTACGGGTTTTAGTTTAAAATGATTAGAACATTCTGTCGGCCAGCAGTACCAGGATGATCAACAGGAAGAACAAATTTACAGTAATAAATGCCTTTTTCCAATGTTCCACCAGATTCCCCCGGTAGGAGAGCAGGAACATACGGATCATAAAGCCAATGGCAGCCACAACCAGCACGAGGGACATGGTCTGGTGCTTCATGATCGGGGTCACCGGAAGCGCCAGGACACAGACCCCGGAGGCAGCGAACCATACAAAACTGATATTGCGGATCTGCCTTTGATCGAACAGGCTGGTGATCACGGGCAGCCCGGCCTGGTGGTACTGATTCCCCAGTTTCAGCATTAACATCCAGAAGTGCGGCATCTGTCCCACAAACAACAGGAAGGCCACCGCCAGGATCTCCATATCCAGGGGATCACCTCCCGCAGCGGTCCACCCGATCAGGGGAGGCAGGGCCCCGATCAGTGCACCCGGAAGAACAGCAAAGGCCGTGATCCGCTTCAGGGGCGTATAGACCAGGTTGTACCAGGCCAGAGTGAACAGGCCAAGTATGGCAGCCAGTAGATAACCGGTCAGGAGGAGCAGACCGGTACCGGTGATGGCAATGATCACAGAAAACAGAATGGCACCGATAAGCGAGATCTGGCCCGTAGGGATGGGCCGGTTGGCCGTTCTTGGCATTCGGGCATCAATGTGGCGCTCCTGGATCTGGTTCAGGGCTGCGGAGGCAGATCCGAGCAGAAAGATGCCCGAGACCGCATAAAGTGCATGGAGTCCGAAGCTTGGCTGAGCCATGAAGTAGCCCAGGAAACCTGTCAGGGCAACTGGGAGTGTGATGGTAACCTTGCCAAGCTTCAGGTATTTATTCATTCAGTGATTTCAGGTATTCGATGATGAGTCCCACGTCCTCCTCGGTTACAAGATCTTCGGTGTAGGGTTGCATCAGTCCCGGGTTGTATCCTTCCACCACATCGGCACCGGGATCATAGATGGAAGTTCTGACATAATCCTCATCTACTGTAACCTGCCGCTCCTCCCTTCCTGTGGTCACGGTCTGGGTCTCCCCCCATAATCCCTTGAAAGTGGGTCCCACCATTCTGCTTCCATCGGAGGAATGGCAGGCGATGCAACCGTTCCGGCGCATCACCTCATACCCCTGCTGGGCCGGGGAGGTTTCCGTGTCAACCACCCGGACCACTGCCGTCGTGTCGGCCATCCACGCATCGAATTCCTCTTTGGGGATCACCTTGACCCCGGTGAACATGTAAGAGTGATTCAATCCGCAGTACTCGGAACAGAACAGATCAAAGTCACCCTCCGTACCTGGAATGAACCACATGGTTTTATCCCGTCCCGGAACCATATCTTCTTTGACCCTGAAGGCAGGAATATAGAGACTGTGCAGGACATCTATGGCCACCAGATCCAGAATCACCGGTTCATTGAGCGGGACGATCAAAGAGTCGGTGAACCTTCCGTTCTCATACTCAAAACGGAACTGCCACATACGGGCAATGGCCTTGATATGCATGGCATCATCCGGCGGGTTTTTCATGGGTCTCCAACCCATCCATCCGAAGTAGAACATAATCAGGACCAGGACCAGGGGGATGCCGGTCCACAGGGCTTCAAGTTTGTTGCTTCCTTCATTCTGAACGGCTTTCGGGTGTTTGTCCTGCCGGTATTTGCGGATAAATACCAGCATAATGACCGTGAGCGCAATCAGGAAAACAATGGCAACCCCCAGAATGATTATAAATGCCAGGTTGACACCGCCTACAAAATTAGAAGCTTGTTGTGGGTCTGCAGTATACATGGGGTTAAGATTTATCTGAATCCGTAATCAAAGAAAGTGAGAACCAGGACCGCTGCGATGATCAGGATCACAAAAAGGGCCATGAATCTGAAAATCTTCTGGTCAAACTTCAGGTGCATAAACACGGCCAGCACCAGGGCAGATTTGGCGGAGGCCAGTAAAAGGGCTACCGCGGTGGACCACCTTGTGAGATGGATCTGGGTTACAGCCACGGAGGTGCCCGTGAGGACCAGGAGCAGCAGCAGGATCAGTCCGTAGGTGCGGTAGGGTACGATATGATGTTTTGAATCGGACATACTTGGTTGTTTAAGTGATCAGGTAAAACAGCGGGAAGAGGAAGATCCAGATCAGATCCACCAGGTGCCAGTAAAGGCCCCCGTTTTCCAGCAACTGGTAGTTGTCAAAAGTGATCCGGCCCTTCCATACCCGGACCATAATCACAGTCAGCAGGACCACACCGATAATGATGTGCAGGGCATGCAATCCGGTCATAAAGAAATAGAGACCGAAAAAGAGTATATCCCCCCTGCTGAGCTCTTCCAGCAAGGGTGAATCAGGCCAGATCCCATGCTCAAACTTGGTAGTCCACTCAAAATACTTGTTCACCAGGAAGGCCAGGGCCAGGAGCAGCGTGATCCCTATAAGGACCAGGGTGGTACGCTTGTCTTTTTTCTGGATGGCCGAGGTGGACATGGCAATGGTCATACTGCTGATAAGCAGGATCGCCGTATTCACGGTACCAATGATCACATCCAGCTCCTGTGCAGCCAGGTGGAAGGCTTCCCGGTTCCGGAATCGATAC
>CAYRLP010000164.1:0-6397 GCA_964424935.1 uncultured Bacteroides sp. | reverse complement strand
GTGCAGAGATGCCCTATGTGGAAGGACTCCTGTTCCTGCTTCTGACCGGTGATGTCCCTACTGACAGCGAAGTTGGCGACATTGTGGCCGAATTCAAAAAGCGCCGGGTCCTGCCATCCCACGTTTATGACGTGATCGATGCCTTCCCCGCCGACTCATCACCGATGGCTGTATTTTCCGCTGCCATTCTTTCCATGCAGGGTGAATCATCATTTGCCAAACTGTACAGGGAAGGGCTCAACAAAATGGAATACTGGGATCCCACCTTTGAGGATACCATGGACCTGCTGGCCAAACTGCCGGAAGTTGCCGCTTATATTTATTCGAGGCTTTACAAGGACGGCAAGCGGCCCAAGGCCGACCCGAACCTGGATATGGGGGCCAATTTTGCGCATATGATGGACATCCCCAAACCTTATGACGATGTCTCCAGGCTCAATTTCATCATTCATGCGGATCATGAAAGCGGAAATGTGAGTGCCCATACCGGTCACCTTGTGGGAAGCGCATTGTCCGATGTGTATCTTTCCATTTCAGCCATGCTCAACGGGCTGGCCGGACCGCTGCACGGACTGGCCAACCAGGAGGTACTGAGATGGTTGCAGGATCTGGTGGAGCAGATGAAGGGAAAGGTGCCCACCGAGGAAGAGATGAAAAAATTCGTATGGGATACGCTGAATTCCGGACAGGTCATTCCCGGATTTGGTCATGCCGTGCTGCGCAAGACGGATCCGCGTTATGCCCTGCAGCGTGAATTCTGCCAGACTCACATGAAGGATGATCTGCTCTTCAAGTATACGGACCTGCTGTATACGGTGGTTCCACCTATTCTCACGGAGCAGGGCAAGGCCAAGAACCCCTGGCCCAATGTGGATGCCCAGTCGGGGATCATTCACTGGCATTACGGGATCAAGGAATACCCGTTCTACACCGTACTCTTCGGGATCGGCAGGTCCATCGGGATTACTGCCAATCTCATCTGGGACCGGGCCCTGGGTTATCCCATTGAGCGACCCAAGTCTGTATCCACCGCCATGCTGGAGGATATGGCCAAAAAAGGATAACTCATAATAAGCGAACTGCAGGGAGAATAATCCGCATCGGGAAATTCCCCCTGCATCAGTAAAACTCAGCGGAGGCTGCCTGCATAAGGCAGCCTCCTTTCTTTTGTACCAGCTCATTAGATGTTATTTTTCGACTGTTCATAGGGATATTTCGTTCATTTACATATATATTTGTAACGTTAGTCAACTGGAATCACACGTTCGTCAAATCTGAAATGGAATGGATTTACGGAACCATATCGAATCCGTATAACCAGTTCATCCTGCTGTTTGCCGGGATCCTTCTGCTTTCCGGTCTGGTGCATGCCTGGCTTTTCAGAAGGAGGATCCGGCATTTTCGAAGCGACTATCGCAGACTGCAGCAGCATGAAAAGGAATCACTGCAGGTTCTTTATCACCGGAACCAGCTTCGTGCGCGGACCAAGAGTTACGAGCAGAGTCTGAAGTACGCCCTGCGGATCCAGAAAGCCATGTTCATCACCACCAAACAGCTGCGCGCATATTTCCCGGAATCATTCATCTACCAGCGGCCCAAGGAGATCGTGAGCGGCGATTTCAACTGGGCCAAACGAATCAACGGGAAAATTCTGTTCTCAGTGGCCGACTGCACGGGCCATGGAGTTCCGGGGGCCTTCATGTCGCTCATCGGGCTGGAATTATTCCGACAGATTACCGTGAGCAAAGGCATCCTTGATCCCGCCGGAATACTCAACGAAATGAACCGCCAGTTTGACGTCGTTTTTGGCGACACCGAGGAGGTTGCCCTCAAGGACGGGATCGATCTGGCTCTCTGTGCATATGATTTTAACAGCCACGAATTGCAGTATGCAGGGGCCTTCAATCCAATCTATATTGTCCGGGACCACGAGATTCTGGAGATCAAAGGGGACAAGATTATCGTGGGTCCCAACTACGGACTGCAGCGCGGGAGATTTGAGAACCGCCGGATCCGAATTGAACAGGATGATATGCTCTATATGTTTACCGACGGGTATGCGGACCAGTTCGGCGGTCCGGAGGGAAAGAAGTTCAAATACCGCAGGTTCAGGCACCTGCTCATGTCCATACACCGACTCTCCATGAACGATCAGCTGCTACGGCTGGAGGAAAACATGAACGAATGGATGGGTAACGGGGAGAATCAGATTGATGATCAGACCGTTCTGGGGATCAGGCCAGCAAGTTTCGCATCTTCTTAACCAGCAGTTCCGTGGTGAAGGGTTTGGCAATGTAATCATCTACTCCTGCAGCCAGGCAGTTCTCCCGGTCACCGGCCAGGGCATTGGCCGTGACGGCTACGATGGGGACATGGCGGTCGCCGGTGGATTCGATCTCCCGGATCTTTTTGGTGGCCACAATGCCGTCCATCACAGGCATCATAATATCCATCAGGATCAGATCATACTGTTTCAGGCCAAAAAGTTCCAGCGCTTCTTTTCCGTTTGCCGCCACATCGATCCGGTTTACCAGTTTGTTCAGGCTCAACAGCACAATTTTCTGGTTGATCACATTGTCCTCCACCAGCAGGACCTTGGCATCTTTCAGGGCGATGCCCGGTTTCGGCGGCGGAGCCTGCTCCTTTCCCGGAAAGACGCCCGTGGGTTTGGTGGGATCCTTGGTGAAATCCAGGTAAAAACTGAGTGCGGCTCCCTGTTCTTCGGGGACCGCCGAAAGGCTGCTCTCGCTGTCTAGCAACAGGGCAAATGCATTGGTCAGGTTTGAGCCGGTATGGGCATTGCCCTGCTGCAGGGACCTTACATGGTCCACCAGGGCGAGGCCTTTTGGCGTGGGAACCCTGAATCGGAATTCGAGACGCACCTGCGTGGGGGTCTCTTTCAGGCTCTTGATCTGCAGGTTTACCGGATGATCGAGCGTCCGGTAATCGTTGACCCCGTGTACAATATTTACGATCAGGCTCCGGACCAGTCCCGGATCGCCTATAATATTGTGGTTCAGTGTATCGGAACGGGTAATGGTCAGTTCTTCCCTGGATTCCTCCCCCGTTTTCAGAATGGACAGGGACTCATCCAGAACGCCGGTCAGGTCAAATGAAGTGATACTCCTCCGGTAGTCCACGATCCCCGGGGAGGCGATCTCCACAATATTGTTCACATCCTTGATCAGGAGATTGGTCGATGCCCGCAGTGTATCCATGAGCTCCCTCTGTTCAGAACTGAAACGTTCATCGTGGACCAGGCTGTTGATCAGGGCGATATTGCTGAGCGAAGTACGCAGCTTATGGGAAAGTCTGCTGATAAACACGTCCTTTTCCACCATCCGGTGTTCTACCTGGGTTTTTGAATCAATCAGCCTGGTTAGAAGGGCCCGGTTACTGCGTTCCGCCTGGTTGGAAGCAAGCACGACCAGGAAATATAGCGTAAAAAAGACCAGGGCATTATACAGGTCCAGATGAATCGAGGTATCCACCTGCTGAAGGGAATTAAGCAGCAGGGTGGTGATGCCAAGCACCAGGGCCACGTAGATCCCGTGTTTCCCGTTTATACTGACCGTAGCCAACGGGAAAATCAGGTAAAATGCCAGGATCAGGGCCGTGGATACCCCCATATCAAAAAGGTAGGCACTGACCAGGAACAGGGCGGTCAGCACCAGCGCCACCATCCCGCTCAGGTCGGGCCTTTTCCCAACGGGAATGATAAAGAATGATGCCAGGATGAGCACCAGGGTGATTCCGTTCAGAAGGCTCAGGGAAGTAGGGCCCGTAATCACCGAGTATAGGGTGGACAGGGCAAAGATGACAAACAGGAGCAGGTAGTAGATATTAATTCGCCTGGCCCGGTTTATCACAGACTGTTCCCTGCTTTCGTCCACCCGAAAAGAGACGATTCTCTGTAATAATCGCAGAAACATGGTATTCCAAAAACGGCTTTCTTAGGCAAAGAAAGTTAAAAATAGATCAATCAGGAAAAATAATGGCGCTATTTTTGTGCCAGAAACCTATATTAGTTCGTAATTTTGTAGTACGTGGTGAACGCTTGTGTTATGAGGAAATCGCTTTTTTTCATATTTCTGGCCTGGGGTTCTCTGTTGCTGGCGCAGGAGGAGGAACCGGAAATAAACCTGGTGCCCTATACCACGGATTATGAATTCAACGACGGCCTCTTTCTCAATTTTGAGAGCGTGAAGGAGAATCATCCCATTCCGCCTGCCCGTATCGTGACCGATGAGGACATGTTCGACCGGGCCTTCTACGAAAAGATCACAATGCAGAAGGAGATCGAGATCTATGATGAGAACGGGGTGAGGAAAGTGCTGCAGATCGAGAATATCTGGGGATACAGCCGCAACGGGATCCTTTACATCAATGTGGGTGCCGCCTTTCACCGGATCAGTTTCATGGGCAGTATCTGTCATTTTGTAGCCACAGTAACCACCTATAATCCAAACTATTACGATCCATACTATTACAATCCCTACTATTCCAGGTCCTATTATTACAACCGCTACTCCATGCCCCAGTCCAGTGTGGCCAGCACCGATCTGAGACAGTACCTGCTTGATTTTGAAACCGGGGATGTGATGGAGTACGATACGGAAGCTGTGGGGGTTCTGTTGATGAAGGATCCCGAACTACACGATGAATACCAGGCACTTCGCAACCGGAAGAAGAAACAGATGAAGTTCGTCTTTATCAGACGCTACAACGAGAAACATCCGCTCATGCTTCCGGCCGATTGATTTATTAATTAAATTCCATTAAGACCATATGAAAAAGTATTTTGCCTTCCTGTTGCTGCTTGTTTCGTTTGTCCAGCTGCAGGCTCAGAGAGAATATCTTCCCACCCAGGAGGACCTGGATCATTTTTATACCACGAAGACCTATGTGGTTCTGGAGACCAATGCCATATCGGATTATAACATTGAAATCCAGGACGCGGTGAAGAAATTCTGGGATATTACCGAATATGAATTTCTCCCGATGAAGGATTTTGCGGAAAAGAGCAAGGATAAGAATGCATCCTTTCTTTATCTTGCCACGGTCAGCTTTGAAAAGGACAAATCCAATGCCCGGTACCAGTTCCTTTGCCTCTCCCTGGGAGGGGACCGCATCTCCATCGATGACCTCAGGGACCTGGCCAATATTCCCATGAGCTACTATGGAGTGGATGGGGATCATTATGCCTATAAACTGGGAATCATGATCCGCTTCCTCCAGTACCATGTGAGACTGATCACCGAGAACCATAAGATTGTCAGTCAGAATGTATATAAATACTACAACGAGAATATGGCAGATGTAAAGGGTAAAACCCTCTACCTCGTGGAAGAGGAGCTTGACCGTGACGTAAACTCGCTGGCAAAGATCAGAGCCATATATCCGGGCGATGTAGAGCTGGTGGACCGGGAGACCATCAAGGAGCTGATCATGGCTGAAGATCCGGATGCAGTGGTGCTGCATAAGGTGGGACCCGAAGGAAAGAAAATGAATGCACGGGTGTATAAGATCCTGATCGGGCTGGCCGAAGCGAAGTTTTACTATTTTGATTACCACAAGGTAACGAACAGGAATCCGGATGCATTCCTGCTCAGCGATTTTAAGAAACTGACTAAAGCCGTCAAATAGAAGGAAGGTGTCTCATGGCCAAATCCTCCATTCCACAAGGAACCCGTGATTTCTCGCCCCTGGAAATGACCAGGCGCACCTATATCTTCGATACCATCCGGGAGATTTTCAAGCTGCATGGTTATCTGCCCATTGAGACACCCGCCATGGAGAAGCTCTCCACCCTGCTGGGTAAATATGGCGATGAAGGGGATAAACTGGTGTTCAAGGTACTGAATTCAGGTGATTTCAAAGCCGGACTGAGCCCGGAGGAGCTGGTCGAAACCCGGGCCGGAAGGCTGGGATCGCTCATCTCCGAGAAGGGGCTCCGGTATGACCTGACGGTTCCCTTTGCCCGTTTCGTGGTCCAGCACCGCAATGAAATCTCTTTTCCATTCAAGCGCTACCAGATCCAGCCGGTCTGGCGGGCGGACCGGCCCCAGCGCGGCCGTTACCGCGAGTTCTACCAGTGCGATGTGGATGTGATCGGCAGCAATTCCCTGCTCAACGAGTTTGAACTGATCCAGATCATTGGCGAAGTGTTTGAAGCGCTGCAACTGGCCGTGGTGGTCCGGTTGAATCACCGGAAGGTCCTGGCAGGGATCGCAGGGGTAATCGGGGTACCGGAACGGATGAATGAATTAACCGTAGCCCTGGATAAGCTGGAGAAGGTGGGCCGGGACGGGGTTATGGCCGAACTGAAGGATAAGGGGATCGACCAGGCTTCCCTGACCCGGCTCTATCACCCCGGGCGTCTGGTAAAACCTCGCAA
>CAYRLP010000163.1:0-6407 GCA_964424935.1 uncultured Bacteroides sp. | reverse complement strand
GGACAGGACTTTATCACTGGTTCTGCAAATTCGCGATGTATTCTCCACCATGGAGCGCGTATCCGTAACCCAGGATGCTGACTTCTACAATTATTTCAGCAGATCCACCCGTGCACCCATTATCTCACTTACGGCCAGTTACCGGCTGAATAACTTCAAACAGAGCAACCGTGGAGACCGTTCAGATGATGGCGGAGGTGAAGAATTTTGAGGTGCTCCGGACTGAAAAGGATCCGGGGAGCGCCTGGATACGCTGGCGGCCCGTGGACGAAGCCTTTGACAATAATATCTATTACGGGAATCAGAACTCGATTTTATAGCTCAGGTTGGGAATCACCACAGTGATGTCAAAAGGTTCCACCTGCTTGCTCTGGTAATTGTAGTATAATCCGTAATTCTCCTTCGCCAGCAGGAGGTTGCTCACCTGAAGGGACCAGATACTGGCGTGTTTCTTTTTGTTGATCCGGAAGTTGATGGCTCCACTCACGAAAATAATGTCATCTTCCCTGTCCTCAAACAGCCGGGAATAGTCGTAGACCACATCTTCGTCCAGCACGGATTGTTGCTGGTCCACAGGGGTGGTCCTTTTCCCACCCAGGTAATTGATCCTAGCATTGACACCAAGGATCTTGTTCTTCCTTGCTCCCAGGCTCCATTCTTTTCCCGCCAGCAGGTTGAAGACATAATTGGTATTGAAACGGGTATTTCGCCGGATTCCCCTCGAATCCTCATAGGTGGAATTGAATAGTGATGCGGTAAAAAGGTAGTAGTAGCCGTCCCGCAGGAAGCGCTCCAGGGTAAGATCAATGCCTGTATTCCTGCCACTCCCCATGTTGACAAGTTCCTGGTCGAAGAACCACTCCGCCCCCATGTTCAAAACGGAATAGCTGCTGTCGGGGATTACCGGCACATCGGTGAGGAGCTGAATATAGGGCTCAATTTTCAGCCGCAAATCGGGATGAATGCTTACATCGTAAGACAATACCAGGTGGTGTGCCCTGGTGAGTTGCAGATCCAGGTTTGGCTGGTTGTAGTTGTTGCCGTCAAATACCCTGGCATAGTACATGATCATGGGCTCAAGCCTGGAATGCATGCCGTAGGCCAGGCCCAGAGAATGGGACTTTCCTATTCCGTATTTAAGACCCAGTCTGGGTTCTAGGATGAATTCCCGGTTCAGATCAAAGTAGGTGGCGTGAAGGCCAGCATTGATATGAAAGCGTGGGGTCGGGCTTATTTTGGACTGGGAAAATACCTGCAACAAGTTGGAAGCGGCATGTTCATCCACCACGGTGATAAGATCCTGGTCATAGACCGGCGCATATTTTGTAAGCGTATTGAAATAAATATGTTCCAGGCTGAAACCGGTGCGGTTGGTATGCCTGGCACTGAACTTCTTGTTCAGACTACTGGACACGTGAATTTTCAAGGTGCTCTGGTCCATGTACTGGTAATCATACAGAAGCATATCATCCCCCAGAAAGCGGGTTTCGTTCATGGTTAGTCTTCCGTTCAGGGCCAGCGAGGATTTGATATAGGCGCTTTTTTTCAGAATGAGGCGATGGCTGATCCCCACAGCGCCCATTCCTTGTCTGATTTTTCCATCCTGACGATCATCCAGGCTTTCCCAGAGGGTGGAGTCCTGAACCGCCTCAAATTTAGACAGGTTATACCCTCCCAGGCCCCACAGGGAGAACACACCGAATTTGCTTGTAGGCACATCAACCTTAAAACTCAGGTCCTGGTAAACGGGCAGGAAATCTTTAATCTCCTCCGGTAGTACATATTTAATGAGGCCGAAAGTTGAATAACGGTAATTGAACAGGTATGAGGCCCCGGAGGTTGTTCCCAGCGGTCCCTCCGAGCTCAGATCCACTCCCATGGTGCCCAGCTGAAAGGCGTGCTCGAAATTCTCATTGTTCCCGGAGCGCATACGGATATCAAAGACGCCGGAAATGGCATTCCCGTATTCGGCCGGGAATGCACCGGTAAAAAAATCAGAGTTATCAAGTACCAGGGCACTCAGAGCGGATATTCCACCACCTCCAAATGTGGCCATGTCGGCAAAATGGTTGGGATTGGGAATTTCCACTCCCTCCAGTCGCCACAGTAATCCTTTAGGAGAGTTACCCCGGATAATGATGGTGTTATCACGCTGACTTTCAGTGGTGATTCCTGCAAAGGACGAGGCAAGCCTGGCCGGATCATCATATCCCCCGGCGTAGCGGCGGGCTTCTTCCACGGAAAAGGTCCGGGCACTGGTCGTGGCCATGGAGTTCAGAGGCTGATCCTTTTTTATATCTGCCCGGATTACGGCCTCTTCCAGTCGGCTAATCTGTTCTTTCATGCTGATGGTGAGTACGTTTTCTTTACCTGTGCTTACCATCAGTTCGGGGATCACGCGTGTTTCGTAACCTACGTATGATACCTTAATATCATATCTTCCCACCGGGACCTCAAAACGAAAAAGCCCCATCTCATTGGTTATGACCCCCTGTATTTCTTTTCCATTTATAACCACTACCGTTGCAAAAGGTAGCGGGGAATGTGACTCCTGGTCAATGACCTGGCCGCGGATGGCTTGACTGAGTTCCTGTGCAACGGCAGTATTGCAGAGGAGAAATGATAATGCCAGTCCCGGCAGTAGTTTATGTAATATCATAGGTCTTCAGTTGCGTGATTCTATAAGCAAAGACAAGATGCTATCATACGGGTTGCTTTAAGGATTTGCCGGTTTGCGGGAAGCCCTTCTTTCGATCCATCGTCCGTAATTCTCCTCATACTTTCAACATTTACACAAGTTTCATTGTTATCCTTCTGCACTGTAAAAAATCAGTATTATGAAAGAATTAAGGAAAGAGGATATCAGTCAGGAGGTTTTTGATCTGTATGACGATTACGCACACAACCGGATCGACCGGAGGCAATTCATAAATAAGCTCTCAGTTTACGCGGTGGGTGGGGTTACGGTAGCCTCGCTGCTGAGCTTTATTATGCCCAAATACCAGCAAACGTTGCAGATCCAGCCCGATGATCCGAGGCTGGTATCGGAATATATCACCTACCAGTCACCCAAAGGAGGTGGGGAAATTCGCGGATTGCTGTCCCGTCCTGCCGATGCCAAGGGAAAACTGCCGGGTATCGTTGTGGTCCATGAGAACCGGGGACTGAACCCGCATATTGAGGATGTGGGACGCCGGGCCGCCCTGGCCGGATTTGTTTCCCTGGCGCCCGATGCCCTGACCCCCCTGGGAGGATATCCTGGAAACGATGATGAAGGCAGGGCCCTGCAGAGTCAGCGGGACCGGAACGAAATGCTTGAAGATTTCATCGCCGCGTTCGAATATCTGATGAACAGTTCCACCTGTACAGGCAAAGTGGGTGTGGTAGGTTTCTGCTTCGGGGGCTGGATCGTCAACATGATGGCCGTCAGGCTTCCCGACCTGGCTGCCGCAGTGCCCTTTTATGGTGGACAACCTCCCGTCGAATCCGTTTCGCATATCGAGGCTCCCCTCCTGCTGCATTACGCCGGTCTGGATACCAGGGTGAATGAAGGCTGGCCCGCCTACGAGGAAGCGCTGAAGAAGAACAAGAAGGAGTACACCGCCTATGTGTATCCAAATGTAAACCATGGATTTCACAATGATTCAACTCCCCGCTACGACAAGGCTGCCGCCGAGCTGGCCTGGAAGCGGACCATTGATTTCTTCAGGGAAAAACTGGGCTAATCGATCTGGACTTGGGTTGATATGTTCATCTGACCCTCTCCATTGTTGTCCCATACAACTATTTCAACATCCAACGGATTCTTGACCTGAGATCCTGTGAGAATGAAATGGGCCGATAGCTGTGAATGCACCTGTTCAAAGCTGTATGCACCCTCACCAAGCAGATCCTCTTCATCAATGATCAGATTTCCATCTGCCTCTACGACCTTCATGCCCAATCCTACAGAGAGAGATCCATCTTCTTCTACAAATCCCTCCAGACCCTCAATCAGGATATAAATATTTTCATTAAAGTGGGCCATTTGGTCTGTAATAACCTTTCTCCTCTGTTCAGAATACAGATAGATTTCCTTATAGGAAAGCTCATTGCTCACCACTTTGATCTGGTCGTTGGGTACCACGGTAAAATCCAGTTCAGCTTTGAATGTCCCATCCCCTTTTTTATCCCAGATGTTCACCTCCAGGGTATAGGTCCCGTTTGAATGGATTGGATCCGCTACGGTTATAGTGGTAATCATTTGCAACGGAGAAAGATCCAACCCTTCCGTGTACTCCGAGTAAAGGTCCCGGTTCAGCAGTACGGTATCACCGTTCTGGTTGGTCACAAACAAGCTCATTCCGGGGTAAACATGGTTTTCAACAGATACAAAACCCTCCATGTTGTTGAAATTCACATGGAATATTTCCCCATATGTAAACCGGGTGCTCTGAATGGTTTCATCATCAACCGTTAAAGAAACATCTTCACAGGAAAGTCCGTTTCCTCTGGTTAACATGCCGGTGACCAGATCTTTTTCCACCGATTTTCTGAAATCGCAGGAAATACAGAGCAAAAAGGACAGAATGATTGAAAGGGCTTTGGTTTTCATGGCGTAAGTATATAACATCAGGGCTAAACAAGTTACAGGTTTTTTATCCACCAGTCAAACGGCATATTCCATTTAAAGACCTTACCTTGATTGGATTAATAAGGTATGCATACTAATACCGCTGTTTGAGAGTTTTTATGATGATGCGCAATAATTCGAGGCATTCATTACTCAGGAGATTTCTTCGGGTTTTCTTATGGATTCTGGGAATTCTGATCGGGACCCAGGTAGTCTTTGTACTGCTTGTACTGGCAGGTGTCTTTGGAAGATTGCCGGATGCGCAGGCTCTTCAGCGGATTCAGAATCCCATAGCCACCGAAGTCTATTCTGCCGACGGAGTACTGATGGGCACATACAACATTCAGAACCGGCAGTATCTCGATCCCTCAGAGATTCCGGAAATTATCAGATCTGCCCTGGTTGCCACCGAGGATGTCCGGTTTTACCGTCATAAAGGTATTGACACGCGGAGCCTCTTCAGGGTGTTTTTCAAGACCCTGCTCCTGAGCAAAGAGAGCTCAGGCGGAGGAAGTACCCTGACACAGCAACTGGCCAAGAACCTCTATCCGCGCAACCATCATGGCAGATTCGGCATGCCTGTGAACAAGGTGAGGGAGATGGTCATTGCCCGTCGTATGGAAAGGGTATATACCAAGGATGAGATTCTGGAGATGTATCTGAGTACGGTCCCCTTTGGAGAAAACACCTTTGGGATAAAGGCTGCATCCAGGCGCTATTTCAACAAGGATCCTCAGGACCTGCTTCCCGAGGAGGCCGCCATGCTTGTGGGCATGTTAAAAGCAACACAGGTTTATAATCCTGTCAGAAACCCGGAGCGTGCCCTATCACGTCGGAACGTGGTTCTGGATCAGATGAGCAAATACGGGTACCTGGGGGCTTCAGGGACCGATTCTCTGAAGCTCAGGCCCCTGGAGGTGGATTACCACCCCCTGCCACATAATGCCGGAATTGCCCCTTATTTCCGCGAGTTTTTAAGGGCGGAGATGGATGACTGGTGCCGGGATCACGTCACAAACGGGTCGGAACCCTATAATCTGTACACTGACGGCCTGAAGGTGTATACTACCATCGACAGCCGGCTCCAGGGATATGCCGAGGAGGCCGTGAAAGATCAGATGAGTCGCCTCCAGGAGGTATTTGAGAAACAGTGGGAAAACGATGATCTCTGGGAAGGGTTGACTGAAGAACAGTTATTCATCAATTATGATGGTGCTTACCGATCGGAGCTGGCTTCCGATACTGTCAGGGACATGGAGCTTTTCACCTGGAAGGGTTTGGAACATTCGGAATACAACACCCTTGACTCCCTCAAACACTATCTCAGGTTCCTGCAGACGGGATTTCTGGTCATGGATGTGGAAACAGCTGAAATCAAGGCCTGGGTAGGCGGTATCAACCATGAATACTTTAAATACGATCATGTTCTGGCCAAACGTCAGGCGGGTTCCACCTTTAAACCCCTGGTCTATCTGGAGGCCCTCGAGCAGGGATTTTCTCCCTGTGATTATTTCGCCAACGACAGTATCGTGTATGAAGCATATGATGACTGGACTCCGCAGAATGCGGACCGGACCTATGGGGGTTATTATTCCATGAAAGGTGCACTGGTTCACTCGGTGAACACCGTGAGTGTGAACCTGCTGATGCAGACAGGGATTGACAGCGTGCTGGAACTGGCTCAGGCAGCGGGCGTTGAATCCGAGTTACCGGAGGTTCCTTCCCTGGCTCTTGGCACGGGATCCGTATCGCTTTTTGAAATGATGATGGCATACCAGGCCATAGCCAACTGGGG
>CAYRLP010000162.1:0-6435 GCA_964424935.1 uncultured Bacteroides sp. | reverse complement strand
GTTATACCCGATTAAGGGGGAAAGGGCAGTGGTCACCGCGGGACTGCCGAATAGTTTCCTGCGGGCCTCGTCCTCATGGACCCGGATCCCTTTCAGCACCTTTTCCTCAAAGGCCCGATTCATGGAAATCAATAATTTCAGGCTTTCCAGCATCGCAATTCCGATTTCCGGGAGGTAGGCGTTCAGTTCCAGGCAGCCTTTCGAACTTAAAGTGGCTATTTTCTGGTCATTTGAATAGATCCGGTGGGCGGAGGAGATGAGGTATTCGGGTACGACGGGATTCACTTTTCCGGGCATGATGGAGCTTCCTACTTGCTGGGCCGGCAGTTCGATCTCCTTCACGGCTACGGTCCCAGATGCAAGCAAACGGAGGTCCGTCACGATCTTCTCCAGGTTGACCGCATGAGCCTTCAGAATCGCATGCACTTCCACCCATTTATCCATGTTCGAAGTGGCATCGGACAGGTTTTCGCCCTGCGTCACGGGGAGCGACGTAAGTCGCTTCAGTGCGGGAACCACCTCCATGATATAAAAACGCGGAATGGCAATTCCCGTACCGATCGCTCCGCCTCCCAGGTTGACCACCTTGATGCGTTCAAATCCTTTGGAAACACGCCACCAGTCACGAGACAGCGCCTCGCTGTAGGTGCTGAACAGCTGACCAAAGGTGGAAGGGACCGCTTCCTGCATCTGGGTGTAGCCCAGTCTTAACGTATTCCGGTAGGTGGTCTCCAGCTTTTCAACGGTCTGCCTTGTCCGGTTAATGGCCTCTTCCAGTTCATTCAGCAGCCGCATGGTTGCTATGGTAAGGGCCGTGGGGATCACATCATTGGTGGACTGATAGATATTGGCCGACTCGATGGGATCCACGTACTCGTATGCCCCCGGTTTTTTGCCCAGGCTCACCAGGGCCGCATTGGCGATGATCTCGTTCACGTTCAGGTTGATGCTGGTCCCGGCACCTCCCTGGGTACCCGGTACGATAAAATATTCAAAATAGTCCCCCGAGGCAATGGCAGTTGCAGCGGCTTCCATGGCTCCCAGTACCTTCTCGTCCGGAATCCGAAGGTGCGAGATCATATCCGGGTGCTCCTTGGCAAGGGCCTTCAATAGTTTTCTTACAGTGCGGTAGCAGGCCAGTTTGACACTGCCGGTGGCTTTAAACCATTCCAGTGGAAATTTAACCTGGTTATCAAAGTTATCCCGGGCACGGACCGAGTGGATCCCGTAGAGCGCATCAGCGGGGATGCGGACTTCTCCAATAAAATCCTTTTCAGTGCGCATAATTTATGGCTTTCCCACAAAAATAGCCGAATAAAACAAAAAATCCGCATGTCGGGGAAGGAAGCCATGCGGGTCAGGAAGAGTATCGTATAAATCAGTTCTGAGAGAACCTCAGGATCAGTCCCCCCGAGAACTCCCCCTGGAAGGGGGTGATACGGGTGTATACGTTGGAACCACAGCCGGCTCCGCCTGTTCCGATCCCGCAACCGAAGCCAACTCCGTTGAATACCATAGGCATCAGCATGCTGCCCTGGAGCCTGATCCCCAGCATATCCGTGAGCCAGATTTTCAGACCCGCACCTACCGTGGCACTGAACTGTGCTTTGCTGCCAATTTGAGAGGTAGTCGGGGACCAGATAACCAATCCCATTGCCACGGTCCCATAGGGCCTGATTTTTCCGAAATTCGCTTCCTGCAATCCGCCTACCTGTATGTAATTGGAACTAAAGGAGATCACTTCACTGCGAGTTCCTATGAAAGGAATGAATTGCCCATCGGTGTCGGAGCGCATATACGAAAGTTCCACGAAGGTGGTGGAGGATAGGCCTACGGAAATTTTTCCACCATAGTTGGCCGCATCGTTTATCTGGAAGTCACCATCGTAAAGCCGGGCTTTACCATGCAGCTGATACCCGTAGAATCCATTGACTTCCAGGGTCTGAGCCGAAATATCCTGAACACCAATGGTTAGCAGGATCAGGAATAGAAAAATAATCAGAGGTTGTTTCTTTCTTTTCATATGCTTTGGTTTGGTTTTCTCATTAACAAAAGTCAAAGGTATTGGTTCATCCGGATTCATCCTAAGGATCCGGGTCATGATCCTGTTTTTCAATAAATGGAAATGCGGCTCCGAACTGAATGGCAGAGTTCCTGCTTGGATCCCCGCTGTTATCCTTTACCATATCCACAAATCCCAGGTTATAGCGTAGATACAGGATGAGTCCCTTCCCACCCATGGGTTCAGAGAACAGGTAAGAAACATCCAGTACTGCTCCCAAATCCACCGGTTTTATAGCCTCTTTAATATCCAGTTCAGTGGTTAGTTCTACCCCCTCCATGGGCTCAGAACGGTAGATGTCCGTGGCCCCCGTCAGGAAGCTGATCTGTGGACCGGCCGATACCATAAGTCTTTCGGTAAGCCGGTAGCGCAATAGAAGTGGGACATCGATGTAGCTTAACCTGCGGTCCGTGGAGCTGGGATCTACCAGCAGGTCATCAAGGTTTGGGTCCCCTGTGGTCAGGATGGGAACCTCCCTGACCCCCCGGGGAGAAAGAGGCAGGAATTCAGGGGTCAGAAAAAGACGGTCGGTGAGCCGGATGTTGTTCACCAGTCCGAAGTTCGGTCCTATCCGGTACTTTCCCTCATCCACATGCGTGATCATGGAGTAACTGACCCCGACCTTCAGGCTGAAGTAGAAATTCTCGGTGGCCACCTTCTCCCCGAAGATCAGCACCAGCAGGGCAGCCTGACCCCTGAGCAGCTGGAATGAACTACCCAGTAGGATCAGGATTACGGTGTACACTCTTATTTTTTTCCCCATCAAATAGCTTCCTATGTCCTAAAGTAGGCAATTTTTTAATTGCTGCGGAATGTCCCTGACGAAAATATCAGGGCCCCGGACCGCACAGTCCGGTTCTTTTCATATCGGGAATCTGATGCACAAACAGATTTTACTATTTTTATGATCATGAAACAGGCCATTTGCATTGCCGTATGCATCCTTTCTTTGTCGTTGCTGGCGAGGCCTGTACAAGCCCAGTTTTTTGATGAGTCATCCACTGTCAAATATGATTCCAGCTATATCGAGGTATACCGCGATGAGTTGACCACCAGGCTTTACCTATCACGAAAGCAGAATGGCTATACCCTTTCGGAACGTTTATACAGGCCCTGGATCCGGTACAAGACCAACGACAATCTCCTTCTGGGTATGGGATATACTTACAGCTTCCTGACGATTAATCTGGGGGTCAAGATGCCGTTCATCAACCGGGATGACGACGTGTATGGGAAATCCAAATATTTCGATCTGCAGACCAACTTCATGTTCAGAAACTATATTGTGGATCTGTACCTGCAATGGAACAAGGGGTATTATATATCCAACCCGGAAGATCTGAACATTACCTGGAATCAGGGGCAGGCCATGCCTCAAAGGGGTGATATGCGTACCAACATCATAGGTCTGAATGTGCAGTATCTATTTAACTCCTCACGTTTTTCCTACAAGGCGGCCTTCTGGCAGAACGAGTTTCAAAAACGAAGCGCGGGATCCCCCATTGCGGGCGCAGAGGCCTACTACGTGCTCGGGATGACCGACAGCCTGATGGTCGAGACGGCCATTCCTCCATCGGGATATATGGACGACCTTCCCTTTAACCAGGTGGATATGGTCAATGTGGGTCTGAACGGGGGCTATGCCTATACCTTTGTCTGGAAGGAGAAGCTCTACCTTTCCCTGACCTCCCTTTTCGGCATCTCCGGGGCCATGAACCAGGTACATTATACCCTGGATTCGCATACCCTGAATTACGGGCTTGCCGTAGGGGTGTCCAACACCACCAGGATCTCCCTGGGTTTCAACAGTGCGGATTATTATGTAGGAATCAGTTTTGCCAGGTTTGGCGTGGCCACCATGGCTGGCGGGTATGGGGACTGGTATACCTATCATACAGGTCATATCCGGCTTAATTTTGTGAAACGATTCAAGCTGAGCCGGTCCATCAAGATCCTCCGGCCGGATCTCTGGATTTTCTAATTGGATTTTTAGATTATTTTTGTTCCCATGGTTTCCCGTGTAATTCCAGCAAATCTGTCCAGTTTTCGTCCTGTTCTGACCTGCACCCTTTTTGTCCTGGCGGGGATTCTTTTTTCGGCCAGTGCAGAAGCATCTGGCAAGATTGATACTATCTATTTTCAAAACGGGGACCGGATCACGGGTGAGGTGAAGGCACTGGAAAACAACCAGCTCAGGTTGTCTACGGATGATGCCGGGACCATCCGGGTGGAATGGAGTAAGATCGACAGCGTAAAGATCCTGAACAACATGCGGATTGTCCTGGATGAGGGGCAAATCATGTACGGAAAGATTCTGCCTGCCGGGGAGACCGGGTTTTGTTACATCTGGACCAGGGAGGGATATCCCCTCCGGATAGAACTCGTGCGCATAGTATCCCTTTCACTCCTGCAGGAACAGTTTCTGAGCAGGCTGAGCGGGACCCTCAGTTCCGGTTTCAGTTATGTGAAGGCCAGTCGTGTTATGCAAATGAACATTAATGGTTCTGTGGAATACCAGGCGGAGAAGAACCGGTTGCGGCTCTACTATGATGGCATTTATACCAGGGAACCCAATACGGCTAACAGTCAGCGGCAGGACGGGGGAGTTTCGCTTATGCGAATATTTCCCAAAAACTGGTTTCTTGTCTCCTCTGTCACGGGAGAGAACAACTCGGAACTGGGGCTCGATCTCCGGACCACCCTCTCCCTTGGAGGAGGAAACAGCCTTATCAATACCAACTTTTCACGGCTGTACCTGGCTTTAGGGATACAGGGCAACAATGAAAGATCCGCAGAGAACAATCAGAATAACGTGGAGGGACTTCTGGTGGGTAACTATTCCATATTCATCTACGATAATCCAGAGGTATCCTTTAATCTATCGAGTCAGCTGATCCCGAGCCTGACCACCCTGGGCAGGGTCCGCGCAGATATTGATTCCAGCCTGAAATGGGAAATCTTCAGCGATTTCTACATCAAGTGGACCTTCTACTACAATTTCGACAGCCAGCCACTCTCCGAAACAGCCGAAAAGAACGACTGGGCAGTTACCCTTCTCGGAGTTGAATATAAACTGTAAATCTTATGGGATTTTGGAACAATTGTTCCCTTTTTTTGTTGTAAATTCTATGTTCTAAAGTTGCATTATATTTCCACATAAACTTAATCATGAAAAGACTAACGTATCTATTGACTTTACTTTTTGTGCCACTGATGCTGATGGCGCAAAAAAGTGACAAACCCAACATCCTGGTTATCTGGGGAGATGATATCGGTACCTGGAACATCAGCTACAACAACCGGGGTATGATGGGTTATCAGACCCCGAATATTGACCGGATTGCCAAGGAAGGAGTAGGGTTTACCGATTACTACGCCCAGCAGAGCTGCACAGCCGGAAGGGCTGCATTTATTGGCGGTTCCGTTCCCGTACGGTCGGGAATGACCAAAGTTGGTCTGCCCGGAGCCAAGGAAGGCTGGCAGAAGACCGATGTTACCATGGCCACCGTGCTCAAAGGACAGGGCTATGCCACCGGCCAGTTCGGCAAAAATCACCAGGGGGACCTGGATGAGCATCTTCCAACCATGCACGGTTTCGACGAGTTTTTCGGGAACCTGTACCATCTGAATGCCGAAGAGGAGCCTGAGAACCGCGATTACCCGCGCGACATGGTCCTTGCCGACGGAAAGACCTTCCTGGAGACATACGGGCCCCGGGGCGTGCTACATACCTGGGCGGATGGCAAAGGAGGCCAAAGGATTGAGGACACGGGCCCGCTGACCAAAAAGAGGATGGAGACCATCGATGATGAAACGGTGGCCGCCGCAAAGGATTTCATCAAGCGGCAGGTGGAAGCCGGGGAACCTTTCTTCTGCTGGTGGAACGGAACCCGTATGCATTTCAGGACCCATGTGAAGGAAGAGCATATCGGAATTTCCGGACAGGATGAATACAGTGACGGGATGGTGGAGCATGACATGCACGTGGGAGAATTGCTGGACCTGCTCGATGAACTGGGGATTGCCAATAATACCATTGTCATGTACTCCACCGATAACGGCCCACATTACAACACATGGCCCGACGCCGGAACCACCCCCTTCCGTTCGGAAAAGAACTCCAACTGGGAAGGGGCCTATAGGGTGCCCGCGTTTGTCAGGTGGCCCGGCCATTTCCCGGAAGGGGTGATCCTGAACGGGATCGTTTCTCATGAGGACTGGCTGCCCACCTTTGCCGCTGCAGCCGGTGACACGGATGTGAAAGAGCGCTTGCTGAAAGGAACGACCATCAACGGCCGTACCTATCGCAACCACCTGGACGGTTACAACATGCTGGATTACCTGTCAGGAAAGACCGATGTTTCACCCCGGAA
>CAYRLP010000161.1:0-6438 GCA_964424935.1 uncultured Bacteroides sp. | reverse complement strand
TCATAATAGAGCTTGGCGCTGATGAATGATTTTTCCACCAGTTTGTCACTCATTTCGAGGATAATTTCCTGGCATTCGGGAATCCGTTCTGAGGCAGGATGTTTCACCATGAACATCTGCATGGCCGTGATGGTGTTATAGGTCGTTTCCTGATCCAGTTCCGGCCTGGGTGACCGCATATAGTAACAGTAGCCGACCATAAAATCAGACTCCTCAATAAAGTTACTGCTTGCATAGGTGGCAGAAAGTTCACTGAAATAATACCCGGCCATCATGTAATCCCGCTGTCCAAAATAGGCTTTCGCCTGATAATATTTTACTGTGTCCGCTTTGGTGGTTCCCCTGAAGATGTTGGCAACCTGATCGAGAAGGGTGGCAGCCTTTGCATACTCTCCTTCGTTATATAATTGCACCCCCATCTCGTACTTCTTTTGGAAGTCCCTGCTTTTCAGTAACTTCTCGTATTCTCCGCATCCGCTTAGGATCGCTGCTGCCGCTGCAAACAGCACACCAATGACTATCCTGTTTTTAAACATTGCGCAAAATTACAATTATTGATTTAATAATAAAAGAGTTGAAGCATAAATTGCATCTACCTTATTTTACAAAAACCGTACCGGAGTTTCAGGGTGGTCCGCATCCGGCTTTAACCCTTTATGGTAAAGAGTGGTAAATTATCGCCTCATCAAAAAAAAAACTAAATTTGCAGTCTAATCTTAAAATCTTAAATCTGTGGATATTTTTGAAAGAATTACCAAGAACAGAGGCCCTATCGGGCAATATCAAAAGGCGGGACACGGATATTTTGCCTTTCCCAAGCTGGAGGGTGAAATTTCCGCTCGGATGAAATTCCGCGGAAAAGAGGTGTTGACATGGAGCCTGAACAACTATCTCGGACTTGGAAACCACCCCGAAGTCAGGAAAACTGATGCTGCAGCCGCTGCTGAATATGGCATGGCCTACCCCATGGGTGCCCGGATGATGTCTGGACAGACCCGGAAACATGAAGAGCTGGAGCGAGAACTTGCCGCTTTTGTAAAGAAAGAAGATGCATTTCTTCTGAACTACGGATATCAGGGAATGGCATCCATTATCGATGCGGTGACCAACCGGAATGACGTCATTGTTTATGACTCCGAAGCCCATGCCTGTATCCTGGATGGCATGCGGATGTCTCTGGCTAAAAGATATGTCTTTCCTCACAACAACATGGACAACCTGGAAAAGCAGCTGGAACGTGCCGAAAAGCGTGCCGACCAGCAGGGCGGTGGTGTTCTGGTGATCACCGAAGGGGTTTTCGGAATGGCAGGGGATCTGGGGAACCTCAAAGAGATCTGTGCCATGAAGGATAATTACAAATTCAGGCTGCTGGTTGATGATGCCCACGGCTTTGGGACCATGGGTCCTACCGGCATGGGTACAGGCGAGCACTTCGGCGTTCAGGATAAGATAGACCTGTACTTCTCCACCTTTGCCAAATCCATGGCCGGGATCGGAGGATTTGTGGCCAGTGAGACCGACGTGGTGGATTATCTTCGCTACAACATGCGTTCTCAGACCTATGCCAAGTCCCTGCCCATGCCTATGGTGATCGGTGCACTGAAAAGACTGGAAATGCTGAGAACCATGCCCGTCCTGAGGGAGAACCTCTGGAGCGTGGTCAATGCACTGCAGTCGGGTCTGAAAGAAGCCGGATTCGATATCGGTAAAACCGAATCTCCCGTCACCCCCGTTTACATGCACGGCGGAATTATCGAAGCCACCAATCTGATTCTGGATCTGCGCGAGAATTACAATATTTTTTGTTCCATGGTGATCTACCCCGTGGTGCCCAAGGGAGACATCCTGCTGCGCCTGATCCCCACTGCCATGCACAATCTGGAGGACGTAAAGGAGACCATCCAGGCCTTTACCGAGTGCCGGGATAAACTGGAGTCCGGAGAGTATAAAACAGACACCTTCCAGGACATCAGCGCCCTTCGGGTTTAATGAACTGTAATCTCAGATACACAAACAGCCAAGAAAAAGGGGACCTGGGTCGGGTCCCCTTTCTTTTCAGGATGGTTTTAGTACTTTATTTCAGTTCTCCCAGGTACCGCTCGGCATCCAGGGCTGCCATGCAACCGGAGCCTGCTGCGGTTACTGCCTGGCGGTATGTATTGTCCTGAAGATCACCACATGCAAATACTCCGGGGACATTTGTTTTAGCTGATCCTGGTACGGTCTGTACATATCCCACCTCATCCGTATCCAGGTACTCTTTGAATATTTCCGAGTTGGGACTGTGCCCGATGGCCAGAAAGAAGCCATCGATCTCTTTTTTCACGGTCTCCTCGCCGTCTTCCCCCTTATTCTTGTACAGTTCCACACCGGTGACCACCTGGTCACCCAGCACTTCTTTAGTCTGATGCTTCCAGAGTACTTCAATATTCTTGGTATTGAATACTCGTTTCTGCATGGCCTTCGATGCCCGCAGCACATCCCGCCTTACGATCATGTATACCTTCTTGCATATACCGGCCAGGTAGGTGGCCTCCTCTGCGGCCGTATCGCCTCCGCCTACTACCGCCACGACTTTGTCTTTGTAGAAGAATCCGTCACAGGTGGCACAGGCCGACACCCCGAAGCCCTTGAATTTCTCCTCCGACTCCAGGCCCAGATATTTGGCCGTGGCACCGGTGGCCAGAATCACACTGTCAGCTTCGATCAACGTGTTGTCATCAATCACTACCTGTTTGACCTTTTTTGAAAAGTCAACCCGCGTGGCCATACCGAAACGCACCTGGGTACCGAAGCGTTCGGCCTGCTTCTTCAGATCCTCCATCATGGCTGTACCATCCGTTCCGTCGGGATAGCCGGGGAAATTATCCACCTCCGTGGTGGTGGTCAGTTGTCCACCCATCTGCATACCGGTATACATTACCGGGCTCAGGTTGGCACGGGCGGCATAAATGGCTGCTGTATACCCTGCAGGTCCGGATCCCAGAATCAGGCATTTCACGTGTTCCGAAACTTCAAGTTTCTTCTTTTTGCCGGCAGTCTCTTCCGAAGTACCGCCCATCGGTTTAAATAAATCCATTAATTTATTATATTATTTATAATTTTATAAATTTATATCTATTCAATATAAAGATTTTATCTCCCTTATCCTTGGTCGTACGAAAAGCACATAAATTACAAAAAATCCCTCTCCTCCGATCAAATACAATACCAATTCAATAATCCGGTTTTGATTTTCCAAATACCGGACAAACTTGCAGATGACCCTTTGATGAAACCTTCATATGATGACGGGATGACAGGAAAACAGGGCTATCAAATCATTCGGGGTTGTTTGACAATCTAAAATGAATTATTACTTTTGCACCACTATTGATCGGGGTGTAGCTCAGCCAGGTTAGAGTACGCGTCTGGGGGGCGCGGGGTCGGTAGTTCGAATCTACTCACCCCGACCATGATGTCATCGGAACCACTTGTAATTCAGGTGGTTCCGTTTTTTATACCGAAATATGCCGTTATAGTCCCGATTGTTGATAAATAATCAATATCCTCATCAATAGATAGTTGATAAAATATCCACAGACTGAAGAGAATCTCTTACTGACTGCACTCTGTTGTGAAATAGACGTTGGGGCTGCCAGATGTATCAATCCTGCATCCCTCTGGTGGAAAAGGTGTGGTCCAGACGCAGACTTCACCCAGGGAAGGCATATGGTCCAGATACAGCCATTCCAATGCAGGATTATCGGAAACATCACATGTGCTTAACAGGTTTCCACCGCAAATCAATTCAGTTAAAACAGGCTGGTTGGAAACATCAAGGGTAGTTAGTTGGCTATATTCACAATACAACCAATCCAAAACTGTATTATTGGAAAGATCCAGATTGCTTAATTGCTCAAACATCCAGGAGCATTCCAGGCCCTCCAGAAGGGTGTTGGTTGTAACATCGATGATGCTTAATCGGTTGTATCCACACCACAAGTATTCCAAAGCCGTGTTGTTGGAAACATCCAGGGTGCTTAATTCGTTTATACGGCAATCCAATACCAATAGTGCAGAATTGCTGGAAACATCAAGAGTGTTCAGATAATTGTACGTACAATCCAGGAATTTTAATCCAGTGTTGCTGGTTAGAACCAAGGAAGTTAATCGGTTATCCTGGCAATCAAATGTATCCAGGTAGATGAACTTTTCAATTCCAGTCATATCAGAAATCTGTTTCCCGCTTACATCCAGATAGGATACCACTTCGGCCTCGCATGTGCAGATCTTCCCATCTCCATTTGTATCAATTCCCAATGCTATGAGTGCATCTAAGAAATTTACATCCGGTATTTCCACAAAGGATTCCGGTTCTTCCTTCTCACACTGAACATAGAGAAGAGCCAGCACTAAGGACAGGAGCAGTATTTTGAATGTGGTTTTCATGCCGGGGGGGCGGTTTATTGCAAGTTCTTAATATTAGACGTAAAAGTCCATTATTTTGTTGGGCTATAATGGATTAATAAATACACCCATCCCTCACTCCAACCCAGATTAGAGGCATTTAAGCCACTTTCTCATACATGGTTTCTATCACTTAATGTGGAAAAAGAAAATATCAGCGTTTGACCCTATTTTAAGGGTTCACGTCCGGTACACCCCGACCATAAAACAAAGCCACCGTTGCGCATGCAGCGGTGGTTTTTACACTTCAGCCGGACGTTAATCGCTTGCATTTAGAAGACCGGATGATTGCAAATTATTCTTATCTTTCTGTTTCATTTCAGATCTCATTTCGGCCATAAAGTCTACAACATAAAAACCAACCACTATGGAAAACAAGAAATTCAGTAAAGTCTCAAGAAGAAGATTTTTAACGAACTCCGCCGCCCTGGCGGCCGTATCCATGGCCCCCGTGAACCTTGCATTCGGCCAGCCTGCCCAGAAGGAAAAGAAAGTCAATTCCACCTTCGGAGGAGTCAGCATCGGGGCAATAACCTACAGCTGGCGCTCCATGCCGGGAGGACTGGAAAACATTGTGAAGTATTGCCAGGAGTGCGGAATAAGTTCCATCGAACTGATGAGCGGTGACCTGGAAACTTACCTGGGAGCCCCGGAAAATCCCAGGATGGCCATGTTCAGGAGAATGGCTCCACCGCAGCCACCTCAGGCTCCGCAAGCCGGGCAACCATCTCAGGCCCCGGGTGAAGGAGAAGCCCCGGCAGAAGCGCCGGCACCACGCCCACAGATGAGGCGTCCGCAACTTACCCCGGAACAGCAGGCGGAGATCGATAAGTACAATGAGGACGTCCGGGACTTCCGGCTGAACGTGGATATGAACAAGGTCGCCGCGGCCAGGAAACTGCTGGACGATGCAGGAATCAAGCCGCACATTGTCAAATTCTCACCTTCCCGCTGGTCGGATGGAGAAATAGACTATGCCTTCAAAGTGGCCAAAGCCATGGGAGCGCAGGGAGTAAGCGAAGAAATCGGGGAGGACGCAGCCAAGAAACTTGCCCCGTTTGCCGAAAAGCACGATATGTATGCCGTGTTCCATCAGCATATGCAGTTTGCTGACATTGAAGGCTTCAGTTACGATCCTTTTATGGAGATCTCACCGATGGTCATGTTCAATTTTGATGCCGGACACTTTTTCGGTTCCACCGGGATCCATCCCAACGAGATCCTTAAGAAATACCACAAACGCATCTTCAGTATGCATATCAAAGATAAGACCGGCCCGAAAACCGATCCGCCCAATACCAACCAGGTCTGGGGCCAGGGGGAAATGCCCCTTGCCGATGTGCTGCAACTGATCCAGAAGGAGAAGTGGCCCATCTATTGCGACATAGAACTGGAATACGAAGTGAAGCCCTGGTCCAATGCCGTAAAGGAGGTCACGAACTGCGTGCATTTTGCACGACAAATCCTGATCTGAAAAACAGGCTTTTTCGCATAACATGTAAGAGGGCGTTTTTTTGAGACGCCCTCTTCTGCATTATTATTGTTAAAGCAACCTTTCACAATTGTTAAGCAATGATTAACTTAAGGCCCGTCCAACTAGCTAAACGTGCATGACTAAACTCTACTCCTCCATCCTGTTTTCCATTTTGGGAAGTACCCTGCTGGCCCAGCCCCACTGGGAAACCATTGTAAAAGCTGATCACACCTGGTCCTATCTGATCGGTAATGCGGAAGCTCCGTCCGGCTGGTATGGTGCGGGATTTAACGATGCAGGCTGGTCCGCTGCCAGGGGTAGTTTCGGTTATGACGACGGGGACGACACCACAGTGCTCACCATCCCATATTCCCTATATATCAGGCATAGCTTCCAGGTGGCCGATGCGAGCATCATAGACAGCCTGATCCTGGATGTCGACTATGACGATGCGTTCGTGACCTATCTGAACGGATCCGTGGTGGCCAGGTCCTTCAATGTGGAAACCGACTTCC
>CAYRLP010000160.1:0-6447 GCA_964424935.1 uncultured Bacteroides sp. | reverse complement strand
CCACCCCCCACCCCCCCCCCCCCCCCCTCCCCCCGCCCCCGGCTTCCGGTCTGCGCAATTATTATGGGATCCAGGCGGATGTAGCCGGGAAAACCGGAACCACGCAGAATTATACGGACGGATGGTTCATTGGATTTACACCAAAATTAGTGGCTGGTGCCTGGGTGGGCGGCGACCTGCAGAACATTCGTTTCCAGACCATGCAATACGGCCAGGGGGCCTATACAGCCATGCCCGTCTGGGCCGGGTTTATGAAACGGACCTTCCAGGATGAAACCTGGGGCCGTATAAAGAACGATACCTTTGAAATCTCCCCGGATATCCGGAAGCAGCTGGAATGCGATGATTTCAGGGAACGGAAACCGTTCCAGTTCAGGCCATTCCAGGAACTGAAAAAGAAAAAGCCATTCCGGAACCTCTTCCGGAGAAGGAGAAGATAATCCGGGGATTCGGGACGCCCCCTTATTTTTCGAACACGTTTCCTTTGTGGTCGGTAGCGACTACCCACCGGAACCCGGCAATAATCAGCTGGTTCTGCGTCGGATCCGAGAAGATCCGGTTTCCATGCCCCATATTCATATAGATCATCCGGTATTTCGTATTGGTCCACACCACCGGGCAGTCCCCGTCGGGTATGATGTCCTTCAGTCCCAGGGGATAATTGTCTTCCGAAAGGGATATCAGGACCTTCACATCGGGATTCAGCCGGGGACTCGGTTTCCACTGGTACCATTCGTTGGCGGGCGACATAAAGGTGTGTGGAAGGGCCCAGGTCACCCTGTGCAGGGCATCATTCACAATCAGTTTAGCGGGCATGAGGGGCCAGCTGTTGCGCCAGAAAACCCCGCCTCCGAGGAACTCCACGAACCAGGGCCAGTTTGTGGTCTGATCGTTATAGGCTGCCACGTGAAAACCGAACCATCCTCCCCCCTGGTCCATGTACTCCTGGAAAGCTTTGCGCTGCTCCGGGGTACGGGGGAAATCATTCAGCATCATGATGACGGAATACTCCTCCAGGTCGTCCCGCATCAAATCGTCCAAATCGCTCGTGACATCGAAAACAAAGCCGTCTCCGACAGTCAGGTCCTGAAAAAACCGGATGGCATCATGGGCAAATTCCACATGGGCCGGTTCCACCTCTTCCGAATAGAAAGCCAGGGCTTTGAACCGGGGGAACTGGGCCATCAGGCCCGTTCCCGTCAGAAGCAAAACAAGAATAAAGATACTGGTTTTCAGATGCATGGAACACAAATGTCAGATCAGGGTTCGGTAATACCTTTAAACTGGTCGGTCCGGAAAGGTGAAGCGGGAAGTCCGGCTGAATTGACCAGGTTGCAGGCCGGATTGGATGCCCAGGCGTAGCGTACCGCAACAGGGTTGCTGATCCCGGGTGCACTGACCTGTACTTTGTTGTCTACGATCTTCGCATTTGCCCAGACAAACTCCCGGTCCTCTCCGCAGATGGAAAAACCCTTCAAAGGACCATTGTCAGCGGTACCCAGGCCATCAAGCACATAGTCGAAGGAGAGTTTGATCCTGTTTCCCTGGATCTCCATGCCCGCATACATGGGTCCGCTGTAGGGGACTTCCTGATTATAAACCTTTGCCAGGGCATTCAGCGCCAGGCGTCTTCCCACTTCCTGCTTGTTGCCGGGATGGATATCCAGGGCGTCACCGATATCGATGGCAACCGCCATCCCCGTATTGGGTTCCTCCAGGGCCATGGCCTGTGCTTCCCTGAGCTCGGCCCAGGCAGCCTCCACGGGTTTTTCGTTCCTTTGCATATAATTGGCCAGCTGCACAAAGAAGAAGGGAAAATCCCCCTGACCCCACTGGATTCTCCAGTCCCGGATCATGGTCCGGAAGAGGGACCGATACTGGAAGGCCCGTCCCGCATTGCTTTCTCCCTGGTACCAGATGGCTCCGCGGATGTGAAACGGAAGGAGGGGATGAATCATGGCATTGTACAGGACGGTCGGCTGGTTTGGATTGAACGGGGAAACCGGAATGGTTTTCACATCCCTGAAGTCAAAGCCTTTGTGGGCCTTCCACCCCCTGGCCAGGGAAATGGATGTTCCGCTGGATGATTTCAGGACAAAATGCTTCGCTTCACCCATGAATCCGCCTGCGCCCCCGTTATCCATAACCCGGATCACCACCATGTTCTTTCCCGGATGAGCCACTCCGACCGGGACGGGATATTCCCTGGGGACATCCCATTCCGCACTGCTGCCAACCCTGACTCCGTTCACCCAGGATTCATCCCAGTCATCCGGAGCCCCATAGCAGAGGGTGAGTTCACTGCCGGCCATGGTTTCATCAAGATCAACTTCCCGGACAAACCAGGCAGATCCGTCAAAAACACCCAGTTCTGTCTCTTCCCACATACGGGGCAGATCCATGTCCGTCCAGTCCGATACATCCATTTCTCCCCGCGCATAAAGGGTGTCCGTACCCTCGATGCCGATATCCAGAACGGCGATCTCAGCTGCCTGCTGTCTCAACTCGGATTCATAATTGGCCCGCACGCTGTCCATAGATGCCGCTTTTTCCGACATAAGCCGGACCTGTTCCGCGAAATCGGGAAAATCCTTCAGGGAATTCGCGCTGGTCCAGGCCTCGGCTACGGTCCCACCCCAGGAACTGTGGATCAATCCAACCGGGACCCCCAGCGTTCTGTAAAGTTCCCTCCCGAAGAAGTATCCGGTGGCGGAAAATCCAGGTATGGTTTCAGGCGAGCATTCCATCCATCCCTCGGTAACCAGGGTATCCACGGGCTGGAACGAAATTCCTCGCTGTACGGTAAACAGACGAAGCCCGGGATGGTCGGCCTGGCGCACCTCCTCCTCTGCATTGTTCAGGGTGGCCCAGTTGCTGATCAGCGGCATTTCCATATTGGATTGGCCCGAGCAGACCCACACTTCTCCCACTAGGACATTATGGAGGACCTGTTGTTCCTTGCCGCAACGGATGACCAGGGAATCAGACCCTTCGTCAAGCGGACTGGCAGACTCCGGATTCAGTTCCAGGTTCCAGAGACCCTCTCCGGTAACCCTGCCCGAGGTCTCCTGGTCCCTGAAGAGGACTTGTACCTTTGCCCCCGGAGTGCCGGAACCCCAGATATGTATGGGCGAATCCGCCTGGATCACCATGTTGTCGCCGTACAGGTCGGCTACGGTCAGTGGTTCGGACTGTTGGCAACCACCGGCCCAGATCAGGACCGCCAGGAGGCCCAGGAGTAATGCAGATTTGCTGTGTTGCATGGTTCTGATTTTTTAACTTGTTTAAAGGTGCAGTTTAGATATCTATTGCCTGTAAATATATCATTTCTTATGCATTTGACCCGGACCCGGTGCCCGAAATGGGATCGGGTTTTTTGCAGTATATAATTGATATCTTTGTTCACGTTATGAAAGGGACTTTACGCATTGTTGCGCAAATGCGATTGTTGATACAGCTTTCGATTATGGGCTGCCTGGCGGAACTTTCGGGGCAGGTCCCCACCCTGGCGGCCCTTTATCCGGATACCGATGGCATCACTTCCCAGCTTCTTTTTGACTACACCGGAGCCATGTTCGACATGGATACCGTATTTTCCGCCCGTTCTGCGGATCTGGCCTCCATCCATCCGCAACTTACTGTCTCAGGTGATTTTACGGGGGACGGATATGATGAAATCGCCCTATTCGGAGACCTGAACTATGTCCCCAACAGTCATCCTGCATTCAGCCGCCCTGTGGTGGAAGTTAACCGCGCCTTCCATCACAGGATGGTTCCTGGCGGGAGCTGGTACATAGCGAGGGATACCGTATTTAATCTTTCACATGTGGATCATGCAGTAGCCGGGGACTTCAACAGCGACGGGTACTGCGATATTGCCCTTTTCTATAACGATCCGGGTTCCCAGCAGCTGGATATCTTTCTGCTTAGATCCAATGGCTCTTCCTTTTCGGAGCCTGAATCCTGGTACAGCTGCGACCGGAACGAGTTTAATTTTACAGCGGTTAAGTTTGCCTGTCCGGGCGACTTTAACGGGAACGGAATGCCGGATATCGCTGTTTTTTATAATTATTTCGGAACAGATCCCGGGACCAAACAATCCATATTCCTCTTTGAATCGGACCAGGAATCTTTCACCCTGCTGCCCTCTGCCTACGATGGCACAAAAGCGGATCACAATTTCTCGGACTTCCTCTTTGCTTTTCCGGGTACCTTCAACACGGATACCTATACTGACCTGCTCGTTCTTTCTGCAGATTCAGCAGGAACGAATACACAGGTCAAGGTGTTCACCGGATCGGGTACCGGACAGCTCTTTCCGGGCCTGTATCTTGAGATTCCCGCCGCCGAAGTGGATCCGGAGGGAATCGTACAGGCGGATGCAGGTGCCTTTGCCGGAACCGAAGCTTCGGATCTGGTGCTTTTTTATGTTGATCCGATTAGCGGGAACCAGGAAATCCTGCTTCTGGAAAACGCAGGATCCGTTTTCAATACCCCTGAAACCGTTTTCACTGCAGCCCCGGGAGATCCGGACTTTGAACGGGTCACGGCAGTGGAGGCCGGTAGATTTGTCAGCCCGGCCCTGGTGGCTCCCACTGCCTGGAAAGATGATCTGAAGGGAGCGCTTACCTTTACTTTTGACGACGGGTACAGGGGTGCCTTTGAATTCGGGGCCGAGGAACTGGATGTATGGGGATGGAAGGGAACCTTCTACATATTCACCGATACAACACGTACCTATGACGGGGAGCTGGCCAGCACCGGCCTGATAAGACAGTACAGGGAGAAAGGTCATGAAATAGGATCTCATACGGTCAATCATTCCGACCTGGGACAACTGACCGAGGCCGGTGAACTGGATTCACTCTCCATGGTGCTATCGCTTTCAGTGGAAGATCTCAATGAACGCTTTGACCAGCAAACCCTGACCATGTCCATCCCCTTCGGGAGCTTCCGCCCTGCGACCCTGGATTCCATTGCCATCCATTTTCTTTCGGCTCGCAGCAGCCAGTATGGATTTAACCTGGCCACTCCCTACGATTACTACGCCTTGAAATCCTGGCCCATTCTCAGTACAAGCACTCCGGAATTTGTGGACAGCCTGGTCGGCATTGCAGAAGACCATGGTTATTACTCAACGCTCATGTACCACGATATGCTGGACGGGACTTTTAATAAAGACAGCCTGATCTATACCTGTCTCCGGGCCGATTTCCAGGAAACGCTGCAACGGGTTTCAGATAGGGAGGTATGGATCGATACCCATCAGAACATTTACAAGTATATCCGGCAACGGAATGCGTTTTTCCTGAGCCAGGTGGAGACCTCGGAGACCGGGAACGGACAATTCTCCTTTGTGGCGGATGATGGATTGGCAGATTCTGTTTTTAACATGGAGCTGACCCTGATGATCCGACTTCCGGAAACATGGACCGGCGATACGGTTACATTGGAAACCGGCGAACAGCAGGTGTTTGCAGAGGTACTGCAAGACGGGGCCGGATCCTTTGTCTACTTCAACTGTATTCCCTCCCCGGACCGGATGGTCCATGTCTATGATGGGAAAAGACCCGTCACAGGGGTCAGAGAACAGAACAGTCTGACGAAACAGGTGTCTCTTCTGGCCTATCCAAATCCCTTCCGGCAGGAGACCGTCCTGAAAATAGACGGAGGAAACGGGAAACCCGGTTTTCTCATCATGCGGGATATGCAGGGCAGGATCCTCAGGCAGGTCCCTACCAATGGAAACGGGGTGATACTCCTGCAACGGGAGGAACTTCAGCCGGGAATCTACCTGCTTCAGCTGGTGGAGGACGGAGTCCCTGCGGCCACGATGAAACTGGTGGCACGTTGAATTTTAACTGAAAGTTAATGTACTTTCATTTGAAAGTTCTATCTTTGTTGTACGGAACCTCACTTTCTCAGTGGCATGATCTTCAACATCCAGCGCTTTTCCCTGCACGACGGGGACGGGATCCGGACCCTGATCTTCTACAAGGGATGCCCTCTGCACTGCCAGTGGTGCAGCAATCCCGAAAGTCACACATTTGGCTACAGCATTATGTACGATCCCAGGCACTGTCAGCAATTCGGGGATTGCATCCAGGCTTTGCCCGAGGCGTTCAGTCGGGTAAACGGGCAGGCACTGGAGATCAGACGTGGAGTGATTCAAAACCCGCTGGAACTGAAGGATGTCTGTGCATCCAGGGCACTGGTCCTGGCTGGGGAAGACCGCCCTGTGGATGAGCTTATGGCAGAAATAGAGAAGGACATGCCCTTCTACGGGAAAGACGGCGGGGTTACCCTGTCCGGAGGCGAACCCCTCTCCCAGGACCAGGAACTGATCCAGTTGCTCCATCAGCTCAGGGAAAAGAAGATAAACACCTTTATGGAAACATCCCTTCACGTGAGCTGGGCCAGGATTGAGCGCTGCATCGGCCTGGTAGG
>CAYRLP010000159.1:0-6474 GCA_964424935.1 uncultured Bacteroides sp. | reverse complement strand
GAAGTGATGGTATCCCCGGTACGCAGGTCCTTCAGTCCGACCACTGCACAAATATCTCCTGCCCCGATCTCCTTCTTGGGATTCTGCTTATTGGCATGCATCTGGTAGATGCGGCTGATGCGGTCCTTTTTGAGTGTACGGTTGTTATAGACCATCACCCCTTCCTGGATCTTCCCGGAATAGACCCTTACGTAGGCCAGGCGTCCCACAAAGGGATCGGTGGCAATCTTGAAGACCAGTCCGGTCATGGGCTCATCATCCCGGGGTTCCCTGGTAATCTCCTGTTCGTTCCGGGGATCAATCCCTTTGACCGCCCCCACATCCACGGGACTGGGAAGCAGGTCGGAAATGGCATCCAGCAGGCGCTGGATCCCCTTATTTTTAAAAGCGGAACCACAGAGCACCGGCACGATTTCCATGCTGATGGTGGCCCTGCGGGCATAATCCATAAATTCTTCCACACTGATGGAATCCCGGTCCTCCAGGAATTTGTTGAGCAAATCGTCATCAGAAACACAAACAGCCTCTACCAGCTTTTCCCTCCACTCTTCCACCGTATCTACCAGGTCCTCGGGAATATCGCAGTATTCATACTTAATCCCCAGGGTCTCATCCTCTTTCCAAACAATGGCCTTGCGCTCGATCAGATCCACGATGCCCTTGAAGTTCTCTTCAGATCCGAACGGGATCTGCAGGGGTACGGGATTGGAACCCAGTTTGTCCTTGATTTCCTGAACCACGCCGAAGAAATCAGCACCCACCCGGTCCATTTTGTTAACAAAAGCGAGGCGGGGCACTTTGTACTTGTCAGCCTGGCGCCAGACGGTTTCGGACTGGGGCTCCACACCTCCAACTGCACAAAATAAGGCAACCGCACCATCCAGGACCCTCAGAGAACGCTCTACCTCCACGGTAAAATCCACGTGTCCGGGAGTATCGATAATATTGATCTTATACTCCTGGTCGTTGTGGTTCCAGAAAGTGGTGGTGGCTGCCGATGTGATGGTGATACCGCGTTCCTGCTCCTGTATCATCCAGTCCATAGCAGCGGCTCCGTCATGTACCTCACCGATGCGATGGGTGATACCCGTGTAGAACAGAATGCGTTCTGTGGTAGTAGTTTTCCCGGCATCGATGTGTGCCATGATCCCAATATTCCTCGTATGTCCTAAATCTGGGCTCATAAGTGTCACACACTTACCTTGCAATCCGCCACGGCGGATGGCTATTTTAAAAATGTCTTAGAACCTGAAATGCGCAAAGGCTTTGTTGGCCTCTGCCATACGGTGCGTATCCTCTTTCTTTTTATAAGCACCGCCTTCATTATTATATGCTGCTATGGTTTCTGCTGCCAGTTTTTCCGCCATGGATTTACCAGGGCGCTTACGGGCAAACAGGATCATATTCTTCATTGAAATCGAGGTCTTGCGCTCGGGCCGGACCTCCATGGGAACCTGGAAGGTTGCTCCACCCACCCTGCGGCTCTTCACCTCCACCTGGGGGGTGATGTTCTCCAGGGCCTGCTTGAAAATCTCCAGCGGACTCTTGCCTTCTTCCTTGGTCTTTGCTTCAACCAGATCCATGGCCCCGTAAAAAATGTCGTATGCTATGCTCTTCTTTCCGTCCAGCATGAGGTTATTTACAAACTGGGTTACATACGGATCATTGTACCTGGGATCGGGCAGCAGAATTCTTTTCTTTGGTTTTGTCTTCCTCATTATAATAATATATATATACTATCGAGTACTGTATCCGCCGCGGCGGACACTCATCTTATTTCTTCTTGGGTCTTTTTGTTCCATATTTACTTCTGCGCTGGGTCCTGCCTTCCACCCCTGAGGTGTCCAGGGCCCCGCGAATAAGGTGGTACCTGACTCCCGGCAGGTCCTTCACCCGTCCGCCACGGATCAGCACGATGGAGTGCTCCTGGAGGTTGTGTCCTTCCCCCGGGATATAGGCGTTGACCTCCTTCTGGTTGGTCAGACGCACCCTTGCCACCTTACGCATGGCCGAGTTCGGCTTCTTAGGTGTGGTGGTGTAAACACGCACGCAGACACCCCGCCTCTGGGGACAAGAATCCAATGCGGGAGCCTTGCTCTTCTCGTTCAGTTTTTTACGGCCTTTACGAACTAGTTGCTGAATCGTCGGCATATTCTGTAAATCATTTATTTATAAACGTCGTTAATTTCGGTTCGCAAAGGTAGGATTAATTTTCAAAAAACAATAGCATTTTAATGAATAATTCCCGGGGAATCCTTTGCCTTCCGGAATTACAGATTTTACAAGGGTTTTCCACCCTTCCTTCCGGGTGGTTGATTTCCCGGATCAGGTTTTAAACAACCTCCCTCCATCCAGACTCCGGCTTCCGGAAGGCGTTTTTTACGTCTGTCTCCTCCCGTTTTATCCGTTGTACAGAATCAAAATTTTATTACTTTTGCATCACCAATTTGAGGGCGGATTTAAGAAATTTACTATTATAAATAACTGATTACCTATTATTTAATTCCCGATGAAGACATATAAGACCAAAGAAATTAAAAACATTGCCCTTCTGGGTAACGCGGGTTCCGGCAAGACCACCCTGGCTGAGGCCATGCTTTTTGAAGGTGGCGTGATCCCTCGAAGAGGAGATATTGATCATAAAAACACCGTCTCGGATTTTCACCAGATCGAACAGGAAAACCAGACCTCCATGTATTCCACCATCATGTACACTGAATACAACGGAAAGAAGATCAATATCCTGGACGTTCCGGGCGCAGATGATTTTGTGGGGGGAACCGTTTCCAGCCTGCACGTGGCCGACACGGGCGTCCTTCTGGTCAATGCTCAGAACGGGGTGGAAGTAGGTACGGAGATACACAGCCGCTGGCTTGAAAAATTCAACAGGCCCACCGTGGTCGTGGTGAACAAGTGCGACCATGACCATGCCAACTTTGAAAAAGCCGTGGAGACCATCAAGGAGAGCCTGGGCGGCGACGCCGTTCTGGCCCAGTACCCGGTCAACGCGGGCCCCGGTTTTGATTCCATCGTGGATATCATCCAGATGAAACTTTACAAGTACCCCAAGGATGGTGGCAAGCCCGAGATTTCCGATATTCCCGATTCGGAAACGGATCGTGCAGAAGAACTGCGCAACGAACTGATCGAAAAGGCTGCCGAGAATGACGAAGCCCTGATGGAGCTCTTTTTTGAGAACGACGGGCTGACCGAGGATGAGATGCGCACCGGGATGACTGCCGGAGTGATCGCCCGTGGAATGTTTCCCATTTTTTGCCTGTCCGGCAGGAACAACCAGGGCGTGGGACGCTTCATGGAGTTCCTGACCAACGTGGCTCCTTCAGCCGACGATCTGGAGGCGGTCAAGACCACCGACGGCACCGAGGTGAAATGTGACGAGAAGGCTCCTGCCTCCCTTTTTGTCTTCAAAACTTCTGTGGAGTCCCACATCGGGGAGATCAACTTCTTCAAGGTGATGTCCGGAACCGTGAAAGAGGGGGATGATCTGACTAACAACACCACGCGCAACAAGGAGCGTCTGTCCCAGATCTTTGCTCCCCTGGGCAAGAACCGTGAAAAGGTTACAACGCTTGCTGCAGGCGACATCGGCTGTACCGTAAAGCTGAAAAATACCAAAACCAACCATAGCCTTAGCGCAGCCAGTGTAAGTTATGTTTTTGAGAAGATTCCTTTCCCGGAGCCCAAGTTCCGCACCGCCATCAAACCTTTGAGTGAAGGAGACGAGGAGAAGCTGGGGGAAGCCCTGAGCCGCATCAGCCAGGAAGATCCCACCGTACGTGTGGAATACAGCAAGGAACTGAAGCAGATCATCCTTTCAGGGCAGGGTGAGTACCACCTGAACATCGTTAAGTGGCACCTGGACCATGTCTACAAGGTGGAAACCGAATTCCTGTCACCTAAGATTCCCTACAGGGAGACTATTACCAAGGCCGCCCAGAGCGACTACCGCCACAAGAAGCAGAGTGGCGGGGCCGGGCAGTTCGGCGAGGTACACATGATCATTGAACCTTATGTGGAAGGTTCCGCTCCCAAGAATTCTTTCAAGCTGGAGGGGAAGGAATACAAGATGGCCAACCGGGGCATTGACACCCACTCTCTGAGCTGGGGAGGTAAGCTGGAGTTTGTGAATTGCATTGTGGGCGGATCCATCGATGCGCGTTTCCTGCCGGCCATCCTGAAAGGGATCATGGAGAAACTGGAGGAAGGTCCGCTGACCGGATCCTATGCCCGCGACATCCGGGTCTATGTCTATGACGGCAAGATGCACCCGGTGGACTCCAACGAAATCTCCTTTATGCTGGCAGGACGGAATGCGTTCAGTCAGGCATTCAAGGTAGCCGGGCCGAAGATCATGGAACCGGTCTACGAAGTAGAGGTACTGGTCCCCTCGGATTACATGGGGGATGTAATGAGCGACCTGCAGGGACGCCGTGCCATCGTACAGGGCATGTCCAGCGAAAAGGGCTTTGAGAAAATCACGGCCAAGGTACCCCTTGCAGAGATGAACAAGTACTCCACTGCGCTGAGTTCCCTGACCAGCGGACGCGCCATATACAGCATGAAGTTTGATGAGTATACGCAGGTTCCGGGAGAGATTCAGGATGAACTCCTGAAAGCGTACGCCGCCGAACAGGAGGAGGAATAACACACTACAGGCTAATAAACGGGCACTGAAAATCTTCGCAAGCAAAGATTTATAGGTGCCCTTTTTTTATTAGCCTTTCGTAGTACCTCCCCTGGTTCATCCTACCTGTCAGGTTGGATGGATCTCTTTCGCCCCGTAGAAGCTTTTGAGATCCCCCCAGGGTACCATTTCGGGGCGCTTGAAGGCCATCTCCACATTTTCCAGCGGCTCTCCCCGGATCTCCACGTAATCCAGGGAAGTGGGCCTCATCCCGGCTCTCAGAGCCATGGCCAGTGAAGCCACCTCGTTTTTATGGAATCCCATAATCTTGGCTCCTACCATGTCCGTGGCCAGGGGGTTGGTTCCTGCAACAATCAGATCGGTTTTTACCAGTTCACCGTCGGCGGGTCCGTTCCCTTCCATGGAGGTGGATCCGTCAATCACCGTAAGGCCCGGGGGACAAGCCCTGACCATGTCCACGATCTCAAAGGCGACACAGGGCGAGTTCTTTTCCCAGGCCTGGTTATGCACACAGGACCGTACGGCACAGTAGGCGCTGCCCGGATACAATCCAATCAGATTCTTCATTCCGAGGGTGACCCTGGCCAGCACGTGGGTCTTCATCATGGGAACCGAACACAGCAGGTCGATTTCCGAGAGGGATTTATGCACTGTGATCTTATTGAACACAAAGGCATTGGGGACCTCCACCTCCACCATTTCCCCGGTATGCAGGTTGATCAGCGGGATGCCCAGGGACTCGGCCAGCGCCGTATAACCCAGCTCGTCGAACACATACTTCTGCATCCCATCCAGGATCCCGGTATCCCTGGTAAAATGGACTCCCTCCTCATCCGCGTTGAAACCGGGTGCGGCCGCGGAACCTTCCCCGATGAGGACCTCCCTGCCTGCGTTTTGCATCAGCACCGCGAGCGCCTTGATGACTTCCGGCTTGGTGGTATATCTTGGATCTGGACCAGTCAGGTTGGGTTTCAGCATGATCCGTTGCTTGTCGCCCAGCACAGCTTCGATCCCCCCCAGCAGTTCAATGGCCTCCTCCACGGCGGCCCCGATCCGGTCCTCCTTGATTTTTACTATGCTGACCACAGGGGGCGGATCGGAAAATGAAAAACCGGAGGCGATGCCCAGGGTTCCGACCACGCCCGTAACAACAAATTCCCTCCTGGAAATATTTCTTTGATGATGCATAACTTGTTGGGATTGGATTGTCAATCCAAGATACAACAGTTAAAGTATACCTGTCAAGTAAAACTACTACCAACCAGGGCCCTCTTGACATGGCCGGTTGGATTGTTGTAACTTGCAGGTATTAAAAACCCATGTCATGCCTGCAGAGAATAAACCCGTCATCCAGGACACAAGTTTTGGCTCCATCCAGGTGGATGGGGAGGAATACGACCATGACATTGTCATTACCCTGAAGGGCCGGGTGAAAAAACGAAAGAAAAAACTCTCCAAGGCCATTTACGGGACCTCCCATACCATTTCGCTGCCGGAAATAAAATACGTATACGAAACGGATGCGGAAGGGATCGTGATCGGGTCCGGGCAATACGGAGTGTCCGAACTGTCAGAGGAGGCTTCGGATTTTCTTGAGGGGAAAAACTGCAGGGTCGTGCTGAAGAGAACGCCAGAGGCCCTGCTGGAATGGAACAGTGTGAAGGGGAAGTGGATCGGGCTGTTTCATATTACCTGTTGATTCAGGATCATCAGTCGCAAACACAGCGGAATCCGACCGTGGCGCTGCGATCAAAGCCCGGTCCGGTCCGCAGAAGCATCTGGGTGCGGTTGTTGGGCTGGGGTCCTCC
>CAYRLP010000158.1:0-6479 GCA_964424935.1 uncultured Bacteroides sp. | reverse complement strand
ATTACAACCAGGGAAAGATGAACACCACCTCCTCAACCTTCAGGGTGCTTACTGCTGTAGCATGCCTGGTCGGCCTGGTGGTTCCCATCATGGGAGCAAATCCGGTAATGGCTCAGATTGCTACCCAGGTCGCCAATGTATTTATTTTACCTGTGGTCATTGGCGGGATCATAGTCCTGATGAACAATAAGTCCTTAATGGGGAAACACAGGGCATCCTGGTTATTAAATGCAGTCCATATTGCTGCTATGGCATTTTCACTGATAATTTCATATACGGCCATACTTGGTCTGCGCGATTATATTGCTACTTTGTAAATGCATATGGTTACGAAATACGTACATGGATATAACGCAAGAGAAATCAGGCGACTCCAGGATCAGGCCAATGCTTTAGTCGAACTCTTGCATTCGGACACTTCTTATCAGGCGGGAAGTCAGGTTCTGGAAGCCGGTTGTGGAATTGGTGACCAGACTATTACGCTCGCTCGCAACAGCCCGGATGCGTCTTTTTTCTCTATCGACATTTCAGAGGATTCCATTACCAGAGCCAAAAGAACTCTGGAAAGCGAAGGTCTTTACAATGTTCAATTCCAGCAGGCTGATATATTCAATCTGGACTTTGAACCGGAGTCTTTCGATCACGTCTTTGTGTGTCATGTACTGGAACATCTCAATCATCCTGATAAAGCTTTGATTATACTAAAGAACCTAATAAGAGTTGGTGGTACAATTACTGTCATTGAAGGGGATCATGGTTCGGCATATTTCTACCCTGACAGTGAAGCCGCGCATCAGGCAATAGAGTGTCTGGTTGACCTGCAAAGACGTTCCGGGGGCAATGCGATGATCGGAAGGGAGCTATACCCGCTCTTAAAAGAAGCAGGTTTCAGTTCCATTCATGTTTCCCCACGAATGGTCTATGTTGATTCCAGCAGGCCCGCTCTTGTTGAAGGTTTTACAAAAAACACATTCACTGCCATGATTGAGGGTGTACGTGATGCCGCCCTGAAGGCTCAGATGATCGATGAATCCACTTTTGACAGAGGTATATGGGACCTTTACAGGACGGCAGAATCCGATGGAGTTTTCTGCTATACTTTTTTCAAGGCAACTGCCACAAAACAGAAATAAAGAAGCTGCAGAATGAATAAAACAAACCTCCGGAGTATCTGGCATTATCTGACTATTGTTATCCTTCTGGCATGTGTCATCACTTGGTGTGGCTGTAAAAACAAAAATGAGTCCAGGACTCAACATTCCTCATCAGAGGCTATTAATTTCACCTACATACAGATTGATACAGCCGGTCCCCAAAATCCATGGGCAAAATTCAGTGGGGATCTTGATGGAGACGGAATTGTGGATGTCATTATAGGGGGACAGCATGGACCTTTGGTCTGGTATAAATATCCGGACTGGACAAAACATAAGATATCAGACGGGGGGTATGAAACTGTGGATGGAGAGGTGGCTGATATGGACCTGGACGATGATCCTGACATCGTGATGGGTGGTCTGGTATGGTTTGAAAATCCAGGAAATCTTCTGCAATTACCCGACCAATCATGGGAAATGCATGAAATTGCTGATCATCCCACCCATGATATCGAAATTGCGGATCTGGATCAAGACAATCTTCCTGATGTCATTTCAAGGGATCAATCCGAATTCGGTACACAACGCGGTAATACCATCCACCTGTGGATGAACCGCAGCAAAGATCCCTGGGTAGAGACGATACTTGACTGTCCCCACGGAGAGGGGATTGCTGTTGCTGATCTGGATCTGGACAACGATCCGGATATAGTCATCGGTGGTATCTGGTATGAAAATATAGTATCAGATGGTCGGGTAAGATTTGAAGCACATTATTATGCAGACTGGCATTCCAATGCATGTGTACAGGTGGCAGATATCAATAAGGACGGAAGAAATGACATTGTACTTACTCCTTCCGAACTGGCAGGAAATCATTACAGAATATCATGGTTTGAAGCACCTCTGGATCTGGCAGAAGATGAATGGAAGGAACATATCCTTGCTGACTCTGTGGAGTGTGTGATCCATTCACTGTCACTGGGTGACCTGGATCTTAACGGGTCTGTTGACATTGCATACGCTGAAATGCATCAGGGTGAGGATCCCGATGAGGTGGTAGTGCTCCTCAACCAGCAGAATGGACAATCCTGGAGGAAACAGGTCATTTCACAGAAGGGCTCCCATGGATTGCGTATTGCAGATATCAATAATGATGGGATTCTGGATATATTTGGAGCTAACTGGAGCTCTGACTATCAACCCATAGAAGCCTGGTTAACACTTCAGTAAATGAAACAAATGGATTACTGCAGTAGAATCATATATTCAGTGTGGATCGTTTCAATGCTTTTCTTTTTGGGTTCGTGCAATGAGGAACCGGCAGCATCTAACATGGGAATCATATTTGTTTCAGTCGTCGATAACGATGCCGACAAAACACCGGTTCCAAACGTGGAGATTACGATCACGCCGGGTGAAATTACCTGGAAGACCAGTGATGCTGGAACAGCCAGTTTTGAAGTAGATCCGGGAGATTATTATGTAGATGCGGATGTGTGCTGTATCGGACCTGGTTTTATTCAATATCATGAGCCGGTCACAGTACTTGCTGATGACACGGCAAAGGTAGAACTGACCGCATGTCTCCGTTGCCTGTGACGTGATTCATGAATCTTTTATGTTCACTAAACATCATTGTAAAAGAAATAGAAATACAAAATGAGAAATTCGATTCTGGTTGTTTTGGCTTTTGGAGGCGTTCTGTTAAGCAGTACGCTGCAGGGGCAATATGATTCCGGGGTATCGGTACGAGGATTGGCGGATACGGTTGGATTTGCTCATCTGGACTGGCAGATGGATTCGGTCATGGCCAGAATCCGGGTGCTCAATCGTGAAGATCTGACCCGTTCACAGCAGGCAGCGGGAACGGTCTGGAGAACAGCGATCTGTCCCCACGATGATTATACCTATACAGGCTGGCTTTATCCGGCGGTCCTTAGAAATGTAAAGGCCAAAACGGTAGTCATTTTCGGTGTGGCCCATAAGGCAAGTCAGTTTAACCTGGAAAATCAGCTGGTTTTCGATAGCTTCAGAGCATGGCATGGCCCTTACGGACCGGTTCATATTTCATCACTGAGGGACGAAATCATCAGTCAGTTGCCCGGGGAGATGGCTGTTGTTCATGATTCCATGGAAACGGTGGAACATTCCGTTGAAGCACTGATCCCGTTTCTGCAGTACCAGGACCGGGATATAGAGATTATCAGTATTCTGGTGCCCTATATGGATTTCAGGAGGATGCAGGAGATCAGTCAGGAACTGGCCGGAGCACTGTTCACCATCATGAAGCAGAAAAATCTGCGCTGGGGTGAAGATATTGCCCTTCTCATTACATCCGACGCGGTGCATTATGGCGATTATGACTGGGGTGGAAAGAATTACGCACCTTTTGGAACAGACATTGCCGGTAATGCGCAGGCGGTGTCCCATGAACAGGAGATCATCAGGACCTGTTTTGATGGGGACTTAAGCGAAGGAAAAATAGCCAGCTTTTTTGCATTTACGGTTAATCCCGAGAATTTCAAGGAATACAAGTGGACCTGGTGCGGACGATACTCCATTCCCTTTGGATTGCTGACCTCGCTATACCTGCAGTCTTTGCAATCAAGCAACCCTTTAAAGGGAGTCCCGGTGGCCTACGCCACAAGTATCAGCCAGCCCCATATAGAAGTGGATGATTTAAGAATGGGCCGGACCGCTATAGCCACATCCCGTCACTGGGTTGGTTACCCGGCCATCGGATTTAAATAATTGTTATTCCCGGTTCAGGCTCCCAAGGATCCTTAAGGTTCTATGGTAACGATTACCCTTTGGTATCTCGACAGAGCCGGGCTTCCCTTGTCGGTGACCTTCAGGATGAAATGGACCGTCTGGGGACTCTCCACCTGAGGGGCCCGGATGGTATGCACGTTGTAGAGGTTATCCGCGAACGGGCGGAAATTAACCAGGCCGTCATAGGTGCCTGCTTCCGGGTACTGGAACCACCAGTAGCTCAGGCCATCCCCGTCCGGGTCATAGGATCCGTCCGCATCCAGTTTGAAGATCTCACCCGACTTCACGGTAAACTCTGCAGGCTGGTTGATCTTTGCCACCGGGGCATGGTTCGCCTCTTCGAAGGATTGGATGCACCAGTCCATTCGTGCGGCAAAATCATGCTGGAAGTCCTCCCTCCATCTCCAGAGGGTCACATGGTTCCCTGTGTACTCAGCTGTGTCCATGACATATGCCTTGCCGATATAGTTGGGGACCCGGGGCCTGTAGGAATCGTCTGCATTGGTCCAGATGGGCCGCGTTTCCGGCTCCTGGGGATCCTGTCCCGGTCTGCCTGGACGAGCATCCGGAGGATCCGGGGTATAAAGTTCATACCGGCCACCCCAGCCTCCGTAATCGGGATGATTGTCCCAGTAGGGATTCAGTCCGGTGGGGATCAAGGAAAGCCAGGAAGGGGTATCACCTTCCATACCGTAGGCCACATCGGGATACTGGGCCCCCAGGGGACCGTGGCCCTGCTGTATATTTTCAGTTAGCCATTGATTGCTGATCACCTCGTTGTTGGCTCCGGGATAGGCTCTCAGGATGGCTGACCAGGTGGCGGCAAAATAACTGCCGGGACTAACCACGTAAAACAGGTCCGGGAATTCTTTTCGCATCCAGGGCCCGGAGTCGTCCTGGTCGGAAATAGTGTAGACCCGCAGTTTGGCGATCAGGCGGGCCGCTTCACGGGCACTCCTGGTCTCCCTGATCTTCCAGAGCGCCTGCGCCAGGGTGTTGGGGCCTCCCCATACCGAAACCCAGACCGGGCGCTCGTCCTCTTTTTCAAGAACCCGGATGATCCATTCTGATCCTTCTGAATCCATGCCTTCTCCGACAGCGCCCATACCGTAAACGGGCAGCCCCTGTTTCACCAGTGCATGCAACACATCCGCCTGGGGAAAGGCCGGGTCATGTTTCAGCAGGTTCGGCTGCACTTTGGCGTATGCATAGATGATCTTGTGAACGGTTTCCGGGGCGACCCGCTCCCGCTGGTGAGTGGAGGTAGTCGCAATCAACCCTTCAATATCAATCTCATTGGAGTAAAGCAGCAATCTGACCAGGGTCTGGGAATCATCGGGATCCGCCTCGATATCGGTTAGCACGATCAGGCGATGCCTGGCTGTTTCCTGTGCTGTGGAACGTGCCGGAACCAGACTAATTGAAATGACCAGGATAAGCAGGAAGGTGACGTGGGTTTTCATAAGTTATAATTATGGTTCAACGAACGGGTAATCCAATCAAATCTAAGAAAAGCTGGCTATTTAAAGAAGAGTGTGGCTATTTCCGACAAATACAGCCGCCAATTGTTCCAGGAGTGGCCACCCTCGGTTTCGCGGTACATGTATTTAAATCCCTGTTCATCATATAAGGCCAGCAATTCCAGCAAGCCCGGATACAGGAAATCATATTTTCCGCAGCCTATGTAGTAAAGTTTGGGATCGCTCTCTTTCAACGCCTTGATCTGATCGATGAGTTCCTCTTTGTTCATGTTCCTGAACAGGCCCATGCTCATCACACCGATGTATTCAAATTCGTCGGGATACTTGAAGGTGGTCCTCAGGGTATGATAGCCTCCCATGGACAATCCGGAAATAGCCCGGTGATCCGGATCCGAAATGGTCCGGAAGTTCTGTTCAATGAAGGGAACCACGTCCTTGACCAGGCTCTCCTCGAACGAGCCCGTGGTCATGGAAGATATTCCTCCGGCGCTGGGTTGCTCCAGGACCACAGCAATGGACCGGTCGCCCGGAGCTGCCTGATTGGAAGGTATCCCGTTGGTCATGACCACAATCATAGGCTTGGCTTTGCCGGACGCGATCAGGTTATCCAGAATATAATTGGCCCGTCCCCTGCTGGTCCACGCTTCTTCATCCCCGCCACCGCCATGCAGCAGGTAAAGCACAGGATAGGATTCATCCGAGGTCTCATACTCCGGGGGGGTATACACGATCATCCTCCGTTCGGTCCCGATGGTGGGGGAAGGGTACCACACGGCATGCAGCCTTCCATGCGGCACCTCCTTCACATCATACAGGTCAAAGGTTTCGCCGGGAACCACGAGCCTGCTTTCGATGTAGGAACCGTCACGGACCACGATCCTGTTGCTGGGGTCCAGCATGGGGATGCCATTTGCCACATAGGTGTAAACATACATATCCGATGGAAGAGGGCCGGTCTTTACCGCAAAAAGTCCGGTATCGTTCTTCACCATCTGAATCATGGCAATAGGGGATTCATCGGTAGTGAAGGTGCCTCGGACCATAACCGAATCCATTTCAGGAGCATACAAACGGAAGATAACCGAACCATCGGACAACACTTCAGGGGACCGGACCTGTCCTTGGA
>CAYRLP010000157.1:0-6487 GCA_964424935.1 uncultured Bacteroides sp. | reverse complement strand
ACCTTGGTCCCGAAGTGCCTCAGGAAGACCTTATCTGGCAGGATCCCATCCCGACTGTAAGCCATGAACTGGTGAATGAGAATGATGTCAGGTCCCTGAAGGATAAGATCCTGGCATCAGGACTCACCGTTTCCCAGCTCGTTTCTACAGCCTGGGCCTCTGCTTCCACCTTCCGTGGATCCGATAAACGAGGTGGCGCCAATGGGGGACGTATCCGACTTGCGCCGCAGAAAGACTGGGAAGTGAACAATCCGGCGCAGTTGAAAACCGTACTGGGAAAACTGGAGGGCATCCAGAAGGAATTCAACAATGCCCAGTCAGGCAGTAAAAAGGTTTCACTGGCCGACCTGATCGTGCTGGGAGGATGTGCCGGAGTTGAAAAGGCCGCCAAAGATGCCGGATATAATGTAAGCGTACCGTTTACACCGGGTCGTGCCGATGCTACGGGAGAGCAGACGGATATAGAAGCCTTCGATGTGCTGGAGCCCATGGCTGACGGTTTTCGTAATTACGTGAGGATCAAATATCTTACAAGTACCGAAGAGATGCTGATCGACCGGGCACAGCTGCTGACCCTGACCGCTCCGGAGTTAACGGTCCTGCTGGGAGGTATGCGCGTGCTTGACACCAACTGGGACCAGTCAAAGCACGGCGTTTTTACAAACCGTCCCGGGAAACTCACCAATGACTTTTTTGTGAACCTGCTCGACATGGGAACCACCTGGAGCGCAGTTTCAGACCGAGAGGAAGAGTTTGAGGGCCGTGACCGGAAATCCGGTGATCTGAAGTGGACCGGCACGCGGGCCGATCTCATTTTCGGTTCGAACTCTGAACTCAGGTCCCTGGCCGAGGTTTATGCGTGCGCAGATTCGCAGGAGAAATTCCTGAAGGATTTCGTTGCGGCCTGGACCAAGGTTATGAACCTGGACCGGTTCGACCTGGCCTGATCCTGTCTGGGGATTCTAAATCGCTGATAGAATAAGAAGGTGGACTGGAAACAGTCCGCCTTTTTTATTGGGGTTTCTCAAAGGGATAGATGACCTTCCAGTCATTCTGCATATCAATAAGCGACCATCCATTTTCCACGGCCGCATCCAGCCCCTTATCCAACCTGCCAACCGAGGAGGTGCGGTCGTAGGCCCACTCCCTGATGGAGTCAGTATGGTGCAAATACAACATGAAACGGGATCCCTGTCCGGAAGCGGTCCACTGCATCATGGCCAGGTCCCCGTCCGAATTGCCGGAACAGAAAATGGGACGTCTCCCGATAAACTTGTTAATGCCTACAGGTTTTCCTTCTTTGTCGTCGATAAATTCAATTTCCGGAAGTCTTCTGATGACCGGAGTACCATACTCAATGATGAATTCTGTTTTAATGCTGCTTCCAACGACCTGGTCGCGTGGTATGTTGTAGACTTCCTCCACCCAGGGACGCATAAATTCCAGCCCTCCTCCGGATACGATAAAGGTCTTAAACTGGTTGTCCTGTAAATACCTGATGAGTTCCAGCATGGGCTGATAGACCAGATCAGTATATGGTCTGTCGAACCTGGGATGCCTGGCAGAAGAGAGCCATTCTTTTACTGTGTTTTCAAACTCTTCGGTTGTGTTGCCGGCATGGGTTACCATCACCAATTCCAGAATCCCGTGTTCGCCAAAAGAAGCCAGCATTTCCATATCATTCTCCAGCACCGCTTTGAAAGGCTGTTCGGTTTTCCATTCAGGATGTTGATCCGCCAGCTTTCTAACCTGGTCCATGGCAAAGAGAAGCTGAAAGTATACAGGTTTTTCGGACCACAGGTTGCCGTCGTTATCGAATACAGCGATCCGATCCTGGACTGGCACATAACCCGGACCGGCATCATTGGTTACATCCTGAACAAACTGGATGATGGACTCTTTTGTCTGGCCTGCATTCCAGGAGGGCAGGGGATCCTGGTTCGTGGAAGCAGGCGGGGTTGTCCCCGTGCAGGAGAACAGTCCGGCAATCATAATACAGGTAATGAACTGTTTCATTTCCAGAATTTATTAGTGAGTGTTTAACAAAGTAATATGAAAATGGGTTGCTATCCGCGTTTTCCGGATGGAATTTACGCACTATAAATGAAAACACCCTGTCTCTTTTGGAGACAGGGCGCCTGTAATTTTCTATGTTGACCCGCCAGGGTTCGAACCTTGACTCTTAAGCAATAAGGCTATAACTTGCAGGTAGTGAACCGGTCAAAGCAATCTGCAAAACTAAGCAGGCTCTCCAGGTTTTTCCGCGAAATAAAGCGAAGGAGAGTTTCTCGTCTGATACCAATATATGCTGTAGTCGGACTAGGCATCATTGAGGCTGTTGATATCATCGGTGGGCGCTTTCAGGTACCAGATGGGACGATCCAGTTCATTATAATACTGATCATAGCTGGATTTCCGGTCGCCATAATTCTGGGATGGATATTTGATCTTACTTCAAAGGGTATAGAACGCACCAGATCACTCACTCCTGAGGAGGCGGACAGACTTCCGGTACTGACTTGGAGACCAAGCTGGGTCTCTTTTCTCTTACTCATTATGCTTATTTCTCTTGGTGTGGTGTACTTTGCAGTTCCAAGAGCCAATGCACTGGGCTTTCAAAACAGGGATTGGATCCTGCTTTCCGATGTGGAGAATTATACCAATGATGAGATGTTCGACAAATCATTATTGCACGCTCTGAGTGTTGAAGTAGATCAGTCTAAACATGTTAATGTTTTTCCGCGACGAAGGATTCAGGAGGTTCTTCAAAGAATGCAGGTGGACAAGGCGGCCAGGATAGATGTACCCCTTGCACTGGAGATTGCTGAAAGGGAGAATATAAAAGCCGTCCTTTCTTTTAGTATCTCAGAACTCAACAATACCTATCTGTTGAGCAGTAGTCTAATGAATCCATTTACAGGGGAGACCATTCGCTCCCGCCAGGTTAAGGCTGAGGGGAAAGAGGAAATCCTTGATGCCCTGGATGAGCTGGCAACGGCTGCGCGGCGAGACCTGGGTGAATCCTGGGGAAAGATGTTGAGACGAAGACTACCTCTTGTAAAGGCAACGACACCCTCACTGGAAGCCTTGAAACTTTACACAAATGGAGCCATTGCCTGGAGCCAGAACCGAGGCTTTGAAGCCCGGGAATTATGGACCCTTGCCATAGAGATAGACTCGGGGTTTGCCTGGGTGAATGCATCCCTGGGTATAGCTGCAGATTTTTTTGAAGGTGATTATGCTGCAAAGAAATACTTTGACCGGGCATTAAGTCAGCTGGACCGGGTGACTGAAAAAGAAAGGTTATGGATTACTGCCCTTGCAACATCAGGTCAGCAAAAAATTGAAGCATACCAGTCCTATCTTCAACAGTATCCCGATGAGAGAGATGCCTGGTACAACCTGGGAAACAGCCTGAGATCCGAAGCACGGTTTGAGGAGGCTAAAGATGCCTATAAGCGGTCACTGGATATCGATCCCAATTATAGCTGGGGCCATGCGAACCTGGCTGTGGCCTATAGCGCATTAGGACAATTCGAAGAATCGGCCTTCCATTTCGAAAAGTCCTATGAGCTTAGTCCGGCCAATATGGAAACATGGGGTGGTGACGTAAACCGGATGTCCGGATTCGCGTTGGTTAAGATCGGACAAATACAACAGGCTCAGGAACGTTTCGAGTTACTGTTAAATAAAGGGGATGCAAACAGATCAAACGGACTTCGGTCTATTGCCTTGCTGGAGATGTACCAGGGGAACCATTTATCGGCAATAGAATTATTAAAGGAGGCTGTGGCACTCAATCAACGCAGCAATGCACCGGTGAGCGAATTGCGTAATCGAATGTATATTATCAGGGCCTATCAGAGCATGGGAATGGAAGCTTCCCTTGATCAGGAACTGATTCAAGCTCAGGAATTGTGTAAAGGGAATATATGGTATCCTCGATGGACAATGCATATACCCATTCGCCTGGTGGACAAGGGGGATATTGCTGGCGCCCGTACCTGGCTGGACAGCCTGATAAACAGTGAAACGAAATTAACTTCTACGGAATGGGTGACAGAACTTGTGCGAGGAGAGATCGCGTTGGCAGAAGGCAACACTTCTGAGGCAGTAGCATCTTTGAAGCTGGCGGATAAGCTGCGTAAGGCCAAAACCGGGTACATTAAGGAGGCATTAGGCCGGGCCTATTATGCAGACGGACAATATGAGCAGGCGGAAGCATTGTTTAAGGAGACAATAGGGCTGATGCAACTTGGGGACGCATCTCAGGAGCCCTGGGTGCTGGCCCATTATCGATTGGCCTTGCTACTTGAGGAAATGGGTAAGACCGAAGAATCGCGTATTTATCTGGAAAAATTTCTTGATCTGTGGGGATCCGGTGATGAGGGTCTAATTGGAGTTGCCGATGCACGCCGCAGGCTAAATTCAGCCCAATAAAATGCCCTGTCTCGTTTGGAGACAGGGCATTCTGTTTTTTCTATGTTGACCCGCCAGGGCTCGAACCTGGACTCTTCTGAACCAAAATCAGACGTGTTGCCAATTACACTACGGGTCAAGGGTGGTTGCGAAAACCGGGATGCAAATATACAAAATAATAATTTTATTCTGCAATCCTTTCCAGGCCTTCCTCCGTCATCTTCCAGGTTTTACCAGCCATATTCCAATCGGAAAGGCGGTCCACATTTCGGACGCCTTCCAGAATGTCCCTGGTCTGACGATCAAGTACAACCACCTTTCCTTCCGGAACCCGTACGATGGTCTCCACCCTTGGGAACCTCCATTTGTGGTCCGTGTCCACTGAAAAGTATGGATCCAGGATCAACGCATTCCCTGAAGTACGGAAATGGTAATCTATATTGGATGCGTTTTCACGGGCAAGGTCCCAGGTTCGGCCTTTGGACTCTTTTTCAATATCTAGCAGGAATTGGTCTCCGCTGGCCTGTTCAATATCCAGTGTGATGCGTCCGTAGAAAGCGTCGGCATCTTCCACCAGGAACCAAGTATCGCCCAGATCTAAAATGGATTCGTCGTTGAGGTAATCCTCCTGATTCTCATTGATCCGGATATAGAGGGTGTCGCTGTTGGGTAACAGTTCCTCTGAATAGCTGTCGCGGCCAAAGTCGGAATAATTTGCACTTTCAAAGGCAACGATCCCGATAATACATAGCAGGCTGACGATCCAGAGGGTCAGGGCTCCAAAGGTGAGCCCGCGGTTATGGGTCTTGATGTTAAAGATCAGTTTGATCAGCCCGTACAACATGGCTGCAACAGGGATCAGTAGGAGCAGTGTGATGGCAATGACAAGAAGGGTTACCGAAACCGGATCAGTAAAGGGTACCAGAATATCACCCAGGGAAAAATGGTACGATTCAAACGGAAACATATGTACTCCAACAAATGGAAGGGCGATTAGTCCGATTAGAATCCCGATGCCGCCAATAACGAGACCGGTTCCGATGATGATCAGGATGACCTTAACAAACACCAGAAGTATTTTTCCCAGTACGTCGAAAAAATCCGAAGCGGCCCTTTCTGTTCTTTTATATGTTTCTGAATTTCTGGCTTTTGAGTATCCCTGCTTTACATTTTCCTTTACATTGTCGTATTCTTCACGAATTTTTTTTTCCAGGTTGGAAACGTTCACTTTCTCTCCGCGCATTTCCAGTTTCTGCGCTGCAGTCTCAGCTTTGGGCAGGACAATCCATAATATCACATATACCAGAATGGAGGCGCCCCCGGCAAAGAAAAAGATGACAAACAGCAGGCGGAAAATAACCGGATCCACATTGAAATAGGCGGAAAGTCCACCGCAAACACCTCCGATTACGGAATTCTCAGGATCCCGGTATAACCGGCGGCTCCGGCTGTATGAGTCATGAAAGGTTCTCTTTTCTTCTTCCTCTTCTCCAGAATCAGCAATATCCTCCGGATTTCCCATGATATCGATGACTTCATTGACAATCTTCAGGGTAATTACCTGGTTCTCATCGGTGATTCTCTCCTGGAACAGCTCAGCAATTCTGGCTTCAATATCATCAATGATCTCCTTGCTCTCCTGTTTGTTGGAGAAATGCCTGCTGATGGTATCCAGGTAGGATTTCAGTTTTTCATAAGCATCCTCATCGATGTGGAAAATGATTCCGCTTAAATTAATTTTAATCGCTTTCTTCATGGTATATGGCTTTATTTGTAGTTCTTAATTGACTTTACCGAATTGATCAGGGCAACCCAAGAGTCATCCAGCTCCTTCAGATAGGTCCTTCCGATTTCCGTCAGGCTGTAGTATTTCCGGGGCGGACCCTGGGTACTCTCCTCCCACCTGTAATTGAGCAGACCGGCGTTCTTCTGCCTGGTCAGAAGAGGGTAGAGCGTGCCTTCAACCACAATCAGGTCGTTCTCCTTCAAAGCACGGATAATATCCGAAGTATAAAGATCCTTCTTAGCCAGGATGGATAAGATGCAATACTCCAGGATCCCCTTCCGC
>CAYRLP010000156.1:0-6543 GCA_964424935.1 uncultured Bacteroides sp. | reverse complement strand
GGATGTGGATGATCTGAAAACCGAAGTAAAAGATGGTTTTCTCCAGGTAAAATATGAGAACTGGAGAATCAGACATTCCAAGCTGACCATCTATATTACATCCGAAGAGCTGGAAGCAGTAAGGATATCAGGATCCGCCAAATTCAGTTGCGGGGAACCGGTTTCTGCTGATGAAATGGATCTGGCCATGTCCGGAAGCGGTGGAATCCAGTTCGACAGACTTAACAGCGACGAGATAGAGGTCAAGATCTCCGGTTCAGGTAATATCGAACTTTCAAAGGGGGATGCCGATGAACTGGATGCAAAGATCAGCGGTTCCGGTAAGCTGGAAGCGGAAAGCTTCGAAGTATCTGAATTCTCAGCAGCCATCAGCGGATCGGGAAGCGTACGGATCACTGTAAAAGACGATCTTGATGCAAAGATATCCGGGAGCGGGAAAATATACTACCACGGAACCCCTCGGGTGAACAGTGTTTCATCCGGATCCGGGAAAGTGGTCTCATTATAAAAAACGGAGCGCCCCTGCCTCTAGGAGGAGGGGATACAGGAGCGGTTGTTTATACAACCGTCCGCAGGCTGCCTGAATCCAGGCAGCCTGTTTTTATATGCAGAAAACGAGTCACCTCAATGCTTGTCCAGGGGCTGAACCGGGATTTCAAGAGCTAATCAGGGCCGGATTACACGGATGGAGCCATCGGTTTCCAACCTGACAACGGCAGATGGGTAGGAGGGGGTATTCTCATCCTGTCTCCAGTTGACCACGTAATCCACCTGCTCGCGGATTTCGGGCTTGATCTTTTTAAAAGTGTCCGGGGCCTGTGCACCGGAGACATTCGCCGAAGTGGAGACTAGGGGGAATCCTGTTTCTTCGATCAGGTGCCTGCAAAATGGATCTGAAGTAATACGGATACCAATGGAACCGTCGGATGCAAGCAGGTTATCGGCAAGGTTACGGGCACCCGGGTAGATGATAGTGGTTGGTTTCTCAACCTCCTGGATGAGGCGTTCAGCCTGAGGAGGAAAGTCCCGGATGTAGGATTTCAGCATATGAATCCCATGGACCAGAACCAGCATGCTTTTCCGGTCATCCCTTTGCTTGATGTGGTAGATCTTTTGTACACTCTCCCGGTTGGTTGCATCACATCCGATACCCCATATAGTGTCCGTCGGATAGAGAATGATTCCACCCGTTCGCAACACATCGACTGTCCGTTGTAATTCTTTTTTATTCATTCATACATTCCAGATAGACCTTGTAGAGTGAAGGAATGGTCTGTTCCTCCCGGTATTTCAGGGCATGTGCCCCCCCTTCACGAATCATACGATCCCGAAGGGTCGAATTATCCAGAATCTCCCTGATGGCGTTAATCATCTCATCCTGATTGTTTGGATCCACCAGCAGCCCGCCTTTTCCCGCAGTTTCTTCCAGGCATCCGCCCCTGGAGGTAATCACCGGAACTCCTGAGTTCAGGGCTTCAAGGACCGGGATTCCAAATCCTTCGTAGGATGACGGGTAGATGAAACCGGCAGAACCCTGGTATATGGCAGGGAGTTCAGGAGCTATTACCTGGTCCAGAAAATAGATACCGGAGAGTCCATGGTGCAGGATATAGGTTCTGACTTCGTTGAAATAGGCGGTTTTCCGTCCCACAACCACCAGGGGCATATCGATATTTCCATGGTGCAGAGCCTGTACAATCTTCAACAGGTTTTTCCTTTTTTCTATGGTGCCTACATACAGCAGATACTCCGCAGGCAGGTCGAACTGCTGGCGCGAAAGCTGTTTGCTCTCTTCGCTTACGCGGCTGTAGAACCGTTGATGACAGCCCTGGTACACGACCCTGATCCTTGATTCGTCCACATTCAGATACCGGATAATATCCTGTTTGGTCTGGTTGCTGGCCGCAATAATCCGGTTAGCCACCCGGGTGCCGTACCTGACTTTTCTCGTGTATATGCTCCGGTTCAGGATTTGATACAGTTCAGGATGCTCCATGAATATCAGGTCGTGAACGGTAATGGCAGAACGGATCCTGGTTCGGTGTATCCCGTAGGGCAGTTCGTTACTCAGTCCATGAAACAGCTCAATGTGATCCTCTGTGAGCCGGCTTGCGAGCCTGAACGTGCGCCAGATGGATCCGAACCGGTTCCATGCTCCACGGCCTGGAGTGGCCAGGATGCTTCCTTCCGGTCTTCTAAAAAGGTCGGCATCAGCTATTTTCGGAGTATAGAGAATGCACTCATATTCCGGATAAAACCTGCAGATATTGGAGATAATGTATCTGCTGTAATTTCCCAGACCACTGTAGTTATTAAAAGCTCGTTTCGCATCAAATCCAATCCGCATTATACTGACACGTTGTATTCCCTGAGTGCATCATTCAGGGAGGTTTTCAGGTCTGTGGAAGGTTTGCGGGTTCCAATTATCAAAGCACAGGCCACCTGGAAATCCCCTGCAGGAAAGGATTTGGTATAGGAACCCGGAATGACCACCGAACGGGCCGGAACCACGCCTTTCATCTCTACCGGATCTGTTCCGGTCACATCAATGATCCGGGTAGATTTGGTAATTACCACGTTGGCACCCAGGACCGCCTCGGATTCCACTCTCACACCTTCCACCACAATACTTCGGGAGCCAATGAAGCAATTGTCCTCAATGATTACCGGGGCTGCCTGAACCGGTTCAAGCACTCCACCGATTCCAACGCCTCCGCTAAGATGTACATTCTTGCCGATCTGGGCGCAGGATCCGACCGTTGCCCAGGTATCCACCATGGTCCCTTCATCTACATATGCCCCGATATTCACATAGGATGGCATCAGGATGACTCCTTTCGAAATATATGCCCCATACCTTGCAATGGCGTGGGGGACCACACGCACCCCCCTGGCCTTGTATCCCTGTTTCAACGGGATCTTATCATGGAACTCAAAAGGGGGTACCTCGATGGTTTCCATTTTCCGGATAGGAAAATAGAGGATGACTGCTTTTTTAATCCAGTCATTCACCTTCCACTGGCCGGACTCATACCGGGCCACACGCAGGATCCCCTGGTCCAGCTGGGCGATAACTTCTAAGATGGCTTGTTGTACATTCCCTTCCTGAAGCAGTTCCCTATTATCCCAGGCAGCTTCAATGGTCTCTTTCTGTTTCATTTTCCAAAAGTAAGAACTTTAATGAGTCGTGCCACCAGGTATAAAATCACCAGGGTAAATATGATGCTTGCGCCCGATGGAATATCCAGGTAATAGGATAACACAAGTCCCAGGATGGAGGCAACGAATCCCAGGAATACCGATCCGGCCATGATGTGGCTGAACCTGTTTGTAAACAGATTCGAAATATTCTGGGGGATGGTGAGTATGGAAAGCACCAGAATAATCCCCGCGAGACGAATGCTCAGAACGATGGTCAAGGCAACCAGAATGATCAGCAGGTAGTTGACGAGCATTACCGGGATACCCCTGATCCGGGCAAACTGTTCGTCAAAAGCCACATAAAGGATCGGCCTGTAAAACAGGACGAAAACAGTCACAACTACCATGGACAGGGCCAGCATCAACCAGAGTTCCGTACTGGTAACCGTAAGAATGCTTCCGAAAAGGTAACTCAACAGGTTCGGGGCGTATCCCGGGGAGAGGTACACAAAGATAATGCCGATGGCCATGCCAAGGGACCAGAGAATGGCGATGATGGAATCGTTTCTGAGGATCTTGCGCCTGGTAAGGTTTTCAGTAGTTAAAGCTGCCAGCACTGCGACGATTGCGGCCCCGGCCAGTGGAGGAAAACCCAGGTAATAACCCAGCCCAACTCCGCCAAAGGAAGTGTGTGTGATTCCGCCGCTTATGAAAACCATGCGCCTCGAAACTATATAGGTTCCGATGATGCCGCAGGTTACCGACATTAACATTGCAGCCAGGATCGCATGCTGAAAGAATCCGTATGTGAATAGTTGAGGCAGGTCCATACTATTTTGGGAAATGTTCTTTTATCACCCTGTGCGGCACCGGTCCGTGTGCGATGATTTCAACTGGACAGTTATAAACCTTCAGCTGATCCTCCGTTATTTCATTGGATGGATGGTAATGCAGGTCTCGGTTTACACAGGCAATGGTTTTAATATAGGGTGAGATGATCCCGATATCGTGAGAAACCAGGAGAATGGTAATACTCTTATTCAGTTCTTTCAGGAGCTGGTACAGTTCCGTTTCGAACTGATTGTCCACATGCGTATCGGGTTCATCGAGGACCAGTAACCGGGGTGAGGAAATGATGGCCCTGGCCAGCATGGTACGCTGGAACTCTCCTCCTGAAAGGGACCCGATGGAACGGGAGCGCAGGGTCTCTATCCCGACTTTGTCCATGGCCATCTCCACTTTTTGATACCTGCTCCTGGCGGATCCAAATCCCACCTTCATCCCGTGTTCCAATCCGGATGCGATCACTTCCTTAACGCTTATGGGAAAGGATTCATCCACCTGGTATCCCTGCGGCAGATAACCTATTTCCTTACGGTCAAGGGTCAGGGTCACGGAACCTTTCAACGGTTTCAGCAGACCCAGGATGGCCTTGATCAGAGAGGTTTTTCCGCCGCCATTGGGTCCGATTATTCCAATGAAATCATTCTCATATACGGAAAAAGATACATTGGAGAGAGCCAGTGTTTTCTGATAGGCCACATCCATGTCCTTGATCTCAATAAGGGGTGTCGTCATGGAACGGGACGATTTAATTGTTCTGCAATATATAGCATTTGATTTCTCCATTGAAGGTCCAGGGGATCAAATTGAACAATTTCAGCTCCTATTTCCCTGGCAAGTACTTCCGCATTTTCACGGTCAAACTGTTTCTGTATAAAGATCGTGGATATCCTGTTCCGGATGGCCAGGTCGGTTATTTCCCTAAAATGGGTGGGAGAGGGAGCTTTCCCCTCAATCTCAAGAGGGATTTGTTCCAATTCGAATTCCCTGGCAAAGTAGGAAAGTGCCGGGTGGTAGATCATGAATTCTCTGTTCTCAAGATCTTCCAGCCTCCCGGCGATTTCCAGGTGCAGGGAATCCAGCATCAGGGAGAACCGGTCAAACCTGTTCTGCAACAATTCCTGTTTATCGGGAAAAAGAAGCAGTAATTCATTCTGTATGTTTCGGGCAATGATTCTGGCATTTATCGTGGACATCCAAATATGCGGATCGGTTCCCTCATGCGTATGCCCGCGGTGATCCGATTCCTCCTGGCGGGTTCCCTGTATGGTCTCCACCCCTTCGGACAGGTCCGCAATTTTCATAGCCGGGTTGATACCGGATAGTTTTTCCATCCAGCTCTGTTCGAATCCTATATACCCGATACGGAGGTAAAGTACCGAACGATGCAGCGTTCCCATCTGAGACAGGTTTGGCTCAAAGGTCGCAGGACTGGCTCCCGGCGGGATCATCACCTGGACCTCCACCAGGTCACCGGCCAGCTGTTCAAGGAAGTATTTTTGAGGAATGATGCTCACACTGATTACCGGCTTGTCTGTGGAAACATCTTTTGTTCTGCATGAAACGGCCAGCAGGAACATCCCTATAATCAGGACAGGAGTTCTCATTCTTTTCCGGAATTAAATATCTTGAAAAGAGGGGTGCCTTTCGGGGGGACCGGATCATGCCCGTGTCCGCCCCAGGGATGACAACTGAGGATCCGTTTTGTTCCCAGGATCAGGCCCTTGATAGGGCCATGTATGTGCAGTGCTTCAATGGCATATTCGGAACAGCTCGGGTAATACCTGCAGGTCTTGGGCAATGCCGGTGATATAACCCACTGGTAGATTTTAATGGGAATGGTCAGCAGAAAAACGAATAACCACCTGATCCATCTAATTAGAAAGAAGGCGTTGATTCGTTCCCGGAAATTTGATACCCACCCCATAAATCATTTGAAATTCAGGCAAAATTAAGAATTTATGAGGAGTAATTTAGATCATTTCTTAAAAGGATTTCATATCATTTTTATGTATTTTCACCGCTTGATTTTAGAGTTATACAGAACAATCTGTAATTAAATAACAAATTGTAACCATGAAAGAAGCTGTAGCCATCCTCTGTGCAGGTGGACCTGCACCTGGCATTAATACCGTAATCAGTTCAGTAACCAAGATATTCAATAAGAACGGGTATAATGTACTTGGCTTAAACGGGGGGTACAAGAGCCTGTTCGCTGATGAGCCGGCTTTTGACTATCTGGATTTTGATTATGCCGACCAGATTTACAGCCGGGGAGGATCAGCGCTGAAGATGAGTCGTTACAAGCCAAAGGACGATGAATTCAAGGTGGATTTTTTCAAGAAGAACAATGTCAAATTGCTGGTCACCATTGGGGGAGATGATACAGCCTCTACTGCCAACCGGCTGGCGAAATACCTGGCAAAGGAAAAGCTGGACGTGAAGAACATTCATGTTCCAAAAACCATTGACAACGACCTTCCGTTACCGGAAGGAACCCCCACCTTCGGCTATCACTCTGCCAAAGAAGAAGGGGTTCGTCTTTCCACAACCATCTAT
>CAYRLP010000155.1:0-6612 GCA_964424935.1 uncultured Bacteroides sp. | reverse complement strand
CTGAACAGGCAGATCAAGCAAATCGGAGACCTGGAACGAATCATTTCAAAAGTCGTGGCCGGACGGGTGTCTCCAAGGGAACTGATCCAATTGAAAAATGCACTGGAGGCCATTGCCCCGTTGAAGACTCGCTGTGAGGATTCCCGGGAGGTATCCCTGCAGCAACTGGCTTCCCAGCTGGATCCCTGTACAGAAGCGAAAGAGCGGATCGAGAAGCAGATCGTTCCGGATCCTCCCGCCCTGATCCAGAAGGGGGGCGTTATTGCAGAGGGAGTTTCTGCGGAACTGGATGAACTGCGGGAGATCATGCATTCAGGCAAGGGTTACCTGGAAAATCTGCAGAAAACGGAAATTCAACGGACAGGGATATCAAGTCTTAAGATTGGATATAACAATGTGTTCGGGTACTACATTGAGGTTCGGAACACCCATAAGGATAAGGTACCTGAAGAGTGGATCAGAAAACAGACGCTGGTCAGTGCCGAACGCTATATTACCGAGGAACTGAAAAGCTATGAGGAAAAGATTCTCGGAGCCGAAGAAAAAAGTCTTGCGCTGGAAGCAAGCCTCTTTCAGGAGCTGGTGAACAGTATTGCAGGCAGTGTCGCGGCAATTCAGCTGAATACTTCACTGGTGGCACGGCTGGATTGTCTTTATTCTTTTGCGGTGACCGCTCTCGGTCATAATTACTGCAGGCCGGTTGTAGATGATTCAACGACGCTTGAAATTTCCGAGGGGCGTCATCCGGTGATTGAACAACAAATGGCAGATGGAGAAGTATATGTTCCTAACAATGTCAAACTCGACGAGAAAGACCAGCAGATAATCATCCTTACGGGTCCCAACATGTCCGGGAAATCCGCCTTTCTGAGGCAGGTTGCTTTAATTACGCTGATGGCACAAGTTGGGAGCTTCGTACCGGCTGAATCAGCCCGGATCGGATGGGTGGATAAGATCTTTACGCGGGTTGGTGCCAGCGATAATATCTCCCTGGGAGAATCCACCTTCATGGTAGAGATGCTGGAAGCAGCCAGCATCCTGAACAATCTCTCTCAGCGGAGCCTCGTGATCCTGGATGAAATTGGCCGGGGAACCAGCACATATGACGGGATCTCCATCGCCTGGGCCATGGTGGAATATATTCATGAGATGTCGGAAGGCAAAGCTAAAACGCTGTTTGCCACGCACTATCATGAACTCAATGAAATGGAAGCTTCTTTTAGCAGGGTCAAAGACTATCATGTTTCCATTAAGGAACTGGATGATAAGGTGATATTCTTACGGAAAATACTTCCGGGAGGCAGCGAGCACAGTTTCGGGATCCATGTGGCCCAGATGGCCGGAATGCCCAGAAGTGTGGTGAAGCGTGCCAATGAGATCCTTTCAGAACTGGAAAAAACAGGAGGCGACAAAAACCTGAGCAAACCCGTTGCAGGACTGGCCGGAGGCAGAGAGGGCCTGCAGATGAGTTTTTTCCAGCTGGATGATCCCATATTAAAGCAAATAAGGGACCAGATCACAGATCTGGATATTAACAATCTCACCCCGGTTGAAGCACTTAATAAACTGAATGAGATCAAGAAGCTATCCGGATTGTAATTTGCAGGATTGGTTTTTGCGTACTATATTTGCATTCCGTTTGCGGGAATAGCTCAGTTGGTAGAGCACGACCTTGCCAAGGTCGGGGTCGCGGGTCCGAGTCCCGTTTCCCGCTCAAGTGCAACAAGGGTGTCTGAAAGGGCACCCTTTTTTTATAGCGCTACAATTTCTAAGAGTTTAAAGCTTTTTGCGTAAATTTGCATCCCGCTGAACTTCTACCACAACATTGCCCGGATGGCGGAATTGGTAGACGCGCTGGACTTAAAATCCAGTGGCCAGTAATGGCTGTGCCGGTTCGATCCCGGCTCCGGGTACCAAGCCTCTCATCCCAGAATGAGGGGCTTTTTATGTATTGTCGCAGCATGTCGTATATTTAGGGTGTGTTCAAAGTCTTACATATCCTGATACCGGCACTGCTGATCCAGTTGGCAGGATTCAGCCAGGATCCGCTTCCTGCAGTCATAGATAAGGATACGCTGCTCACGGAAGATGGTTCCCCTTACTATATTAAACAAAACGTTTCGATAAGTGAGGATATTACCTTGAAAATTAGCGAGGGAACCCAAATTATAATTTCTGACGGAGTGGGGCTCACCAACCTGGGCAGGTTATTGATCCAGGGGAGCGATACGAAGGAGGTTCTGCTCACAAGCGACTCTCCCGATACAAGATGGAACTATATTTCCAACGAGGGTTCCCTGTTCGCCAGTTATGTAAGGATCCGGCGCGCCATTCGCTTTGTGGACAGCTATGGAGACACGCTGATCATTGAACACTGCGATATATCGGATACTTACGGAGTGGCGGGTGATGACTGTATTGCAGCACATAATGCAAACAAGGTGCTTATCCGTAATACAAGCCTGATCGGGAATCCGGAAACAGGAAAGACAGACGCCATTGATCTGGACGGGGTTTCCAATGATACGGTCAGCGGAAATATCATTTCCGGTTTTTCGGATGATGGAGTTGACATTGGGACCGGCAGCAGCAATATGGTGGTTGCAGAGAATGAAATACATTCCTGTGATATGGGGATTAGTGTGGGGGAAAGCAGTACGGTTTTAGCTTATAAGAACCTGGTGAGTAATTCATATGCCGGGATACAGAGCCATACAGACGCCATCGTGGAGGCGAGGCTCAATACCCTTTATGGAAATACCTATGGTATCCGGGCTTTTCATTATGATGGGGAGGAAAGCTCGGGAGGGAACATCTATGTTTCCAGTTCCATTATTTCAGGTTCAGTACTGGGAGATGTAATCGGGGTAAGCAATTCAATGGTCCAGTTTGAATACACTTTAACTGACCTGGTTTTGCTTGCAGGTACCGGCAACATAACCGGTTCTCCACACTTCCTGGATGCAGAAAACGGTAATTTCCATCTCTCAGCCAATTCGGATGCGATCGATGCCGGAAATCCGGATCTTGATGGGGATGGTTTGGATTATAAGGTGGATGCAGATGACCAGGATCCGGACGGGACCAGGCTGGATATGGGATGTTATCCCTATTTTAATCCCTCCGCGGAGGTCGTCGAATCCTCTCCCTTGAGCCGGTCCATCCGAATGGATCCACAGGGTAAGGTGCTTTATATTGATCTGGAGGAAGAGGCCGGAACCGAGGTACAGTTGCGGATTTACTCTTTAACAGGAAGCCTGGTAAGCGGCATGGACTTTCAGGCGCTGGGAGGGTTTGAAACCAGAGTTTGGAATCCCCGGCTGGACAATCCGGGCGCCTACGTGGTACATGTGACGGTTCAGGATCACGGAAACCGGAAAGCAGAGAGCCAGCTTGTGATTATATCTGACAAATGAACAATTACAGTGCAAACCTTATAGGAACCGCAGCTCCGATCGAACGGTGGGTGTCAGCGATGGAACAGGCGTTTATAGATACGGCACAGGGTGTCGTTGAGGTACCGCAACGGCTGCACCTGGACCGGGGCGAAAACACTCTCCTGTTAATGCCCTGTTTTGGAAGCGACTATTTTTGCACCAAACTGGTCTCTGTTTTTCCCGAAAACCTGAAGAAGAAGGAGCCTGTCATCTACGGATCGGTCCTGTTGAATGACGCACAGACAGGAAGGCCCCTGGCGGTCATGGACGGAAGCAAGCTTACGGCCATGCGGACGGCTGCGGTCGGAGCCGTGGCAATAAAGTACCTGGCTCCTGAAAACGCCGGTACGCTGGGGATTGTCGGGTTGGGAATACAGGGATTTCACCAGGCCCTGTTTGCATGTCAGGAGCGGGGGATTCATACGGTCCGGATCATCGACCGGTCCGGGGAGGTCATGATGAGGTTTTCAGAAAGATTCAAAGCGTTCTATCCAAAAATCAAGGTGATTCCCTGTGAAAGCGCCAAAGAGCTCTGCGCAGCTTCGGAAATCATCATTACCGCCACCGGTTCACATCACCCTGTGGTCCCGGCCAGAGGGAAATGGTGGCAGGGGAAAACCATTCTCGGCATCGGTTCTTATAAACCAATGATGAAGGAATTCCCAGTTTCCTTTTTTGGTGAACTGAACCAGGTGTTTGTGGATACTCCTCTGGCACTGACCGAATCCGGGGACCTGGCAGAGCCGCTTAAAAAAGGATTGCTTCGTAAGTCACAGGTGATTCCGCTCTGGGATCTGATCCTGGATCACGTGAAGATCACTGGAAAAACCCGGTTTTTTAAATCGGTAGGCATGGCAGCATTTGATCTTTACGGGGCCAAGCTCGTATATGAAAGTCTCTCCTGAAAACTTCCGGGATATGTATGTGAAGCTGAAAGAACTGAATTGGAATCCCCCTGCCGGGTGGTCAGGGATCTCCGTAATGGATATGCATACTGGAGGGGAACCATTGCGGATACTACTGGATGGGTATCCCGAGATTCCGGGCGATACGATTTTGAGTAAGCGGGCATATTTCAGGGACCATCTGGATCACATCCGCAAAAGGGTTATGTGGGAACCAAGGGGGCATGCGGATATGTACGGGGCAGTACTGACGGAGCCATGTTCAGAAGGGGCTGATTTCGGGACGTTTTTCCTTCATAACGAGGGTTACAGCACCATGTGCGGACATGCCATTATTGCCCTTACGAAATTTGTTCTGGATACCGGTCTGATAAAACAAGAGGGAAGGGATCCCGAATTACTCATCGATGCTCCTCCCGGACTAATTCAATCCAAAGCCTTTCGCAGGAACGGGATCGTTGAATCGGTCTCCTTTAAAAATGTACCCTCTTTCGTGTTATACCAGGACCAGCATTTGAAGATCGGCGGATTGGGACGGATTACCTATGATGTGGCTTTTGGAGGTGCATTTTATGCTATCGTTGATGCGGATCAGCTGAATCTGAAGCTGGAAACTGCGAATGTGGCCAAATTCATTGAAGCAGGCATGAAAATAAAACAAAGCATCATACATCAGCAATCCATCAAACATCCCATTGAACCGGAGCTGAGTTTTTTGTATGGAACCATTTTTACTGGAAAGCCCGATCATCCTTCCAGAGACAGTCGAAATATTTGTATTTTTGCCAACGGTGAAGTGGATCGTTCAGCAACAGGATCCGGTGTAAGCGCCAGGGCTGCATTGCACCATGCAAGAGGGGAACTGAAGACGGGGGAACGGATGGAGATTGAAAGTATCCTGGGAACCACCATGGTGGTTGAACTGGATAGAGTTACAAAGCTGGGGCCCTATGAAGCGGTGATTCCAAAAGTCAGCGGGTCAGCTTCTTTTACAGGGAAAAGCAGTTTCTGGTTCGATCCGGACGATCTTTTAAAAGAAGGATTCATAATCCGCTAAGAGCATCTCCGTGCATTCTGCAGGGGAGTGCTTAAAAACATCATGTTATTTGTCATTTTCGAGGACAACAAGATCACTCTCTTCGTACTTTTACGCTGTATTAAAACCTGCTGTCATGTCTAAAATTACGCGCGAAGATGCCTTGAACTATCACAGTTGCGGTAGACCAGGTAAAATAGAAGTTATCCCAACCAAACCACACTCATCCCAGCGGGATCTTTCACTGGCTTATTCTCCCGGTGTAGCAGATCCCTGCCTTTCAATTAAGGATGACCCGGAAGATGCCTATAAATATACGGCCAAAGGAAATCTGGTTGCCGTGATGTCCAATGGTACCGCAGTACTGGGGCTGGGCGATATTGGTGCACTTCAGGGGAAACCGGTGATGGAAGGGAAGGGCCTGCTTTTTAAGATTTTTGCAGATGTGGATGTGTTCGACATTGAAATCGACCGAAAAGACGTGGAGGGATTTGTGGAAGTGGCAAAGGCCATTGCTCCCACCTTCGGGGGTATTAACCTGGAGGATATCAAAGCTCCGGAGTGTTTTGAGATCGAAGCAAAACTGAAAAAAGAGCTGGATATTCCTGTTTTTCACGATGACCAGCATGGGACGGCCATTATTTCGGCAGCCGGACTGATCAATGCGCTGGAACTGGTGGATAAGAAGATCAGTCAGCTGAAAGTGGTGGTCAACGGGGCCGGGGCATCAGCCATTTCCTGTGCCAGATTGTATATCGCTCTGGGGGTAAAACCTGAGAATCTCCTGATGCTGGACTCGCGAGGGGTTTTAAATAAAAGCAGAGAAGGCCTGAATAAATACAAGCAGGAATTCGTGCGGGAGACAAAGGCCAACACCCTTGAGGAGGCCATGAAAGATGCCGATGTATTCCTGGGGCTTTCAGTGGCGGATGTGCTGACACCGGAAATGCTTAAGTCCATGAAGAGGGATCCCATCGTTTTTGCCATGGCCAATCCCAATCCGGAAATTTCATATGAAAAAGCCATCGCTGCCAGGAAGGACATAATATTTGCCACAGGGCGGTCCGACTATCCCAATCAGATCAATAATGTACTTGGATTTCCATTTATATTCAGGGGAGCACTGGATGTACGGGCCACCTCCATCAATGAAGAAATGAAAATTGCGGCAGTAAAAGCCCTTGCCGAAATGACCAAAACCGATGTTCCGGAGGTGGTGAATAAAGCATATCGG
>CAYRLP010000154.1:2643-6617 GCA_964424935.1 uncultured Bacteroides sp. | reverse complement strand
GGGCCGGAGCAAGCAGGGGAACCCCGAACACCGGGCTGAACAGCCAGACGTTTACGCTTTCCAGTCCAACCCTGAAAACCACGGCCGAATAGAGGGCCATGGGAAAAAGTCCCAACCAGGTAATAATATTCATTTTGTTTCCCGGCGCCTTCACAAAATACCGGAAAACATAGAGGGTTGCGAAGAGGAAAAAGACCAGCTGGAACCGTCCCCCGAAGGTGGGGATAACCATTCCGAAGTTCACAAAGGCCAGGAAAAGCAGGAGGAAGCTGAACAGGTTCTTGTCCGCCTTATCCTGCAAGTATTTGCGGCCGAACAGCTGTAGAATGAAGAGGACCGCGATCAGGTAATAGAAGACCAGCCGGTTGCCCAGGTCCAGGAACCAGGAGGCCCCCTCATAGGATTCTTCAATCCCCTCAATATAGGCCTCGTTGGAATATCCCTCGTAGCGGTTCAGTATTTCCCCTCCCGACATCAGGGCGAGGGACTGGAATACCGGGGCGATCAGCGTCGGACGGATGAACGAGAGTACCAGGATGGGGAAATAAATGATGTTGCGGTTACCTGCAAGATAGTAGATCAGCAGGATGGCATTGGCCGTCATAAAGCTCCAGTGCATCAGGATCGACGACAGGGCAACCAGGAGGTACCAGTGCTTGCGGAAGAGGATCGCATTGTAAGCCCCGAAGAAGAAGACCCACGCCGCAATGGTCATCCGCACCCCGCTTACCGCCGTTATGGGAATGATCATAAAAAAGAAGATCAGGAAGATCTGCGAATTCCAGTTGGGGTTTTTCCGGTAATCAAAGTATAACAGGTTGATGGACCGCAGGTAGAAGTAGCCGAATATGGCAGCCCAGACCCCGAAAAGCACCCCGTGACTGGTGGTAAACCGCGAGACGATGAAGGTGACGATGGGTTCGACCACGTCCAGTGCCGAGCTTGTATAGAGCCCGGAGAAAATATCGAAGAAATCCCGCCAGGGCAGGCGGGCCGTATATCTCAGGCTTTCGGCGTAGCGTTCCGCATCCACCCCCAGTTCCCCGATTACAAAGGTGAGCCCGTAATAGATCAGGAAGATGTACACCACTTTCCGGGCCTCCTTCTGGCTGTAATTGACCAGGGCCGACAGAAAGGCCAGGAAGGGCCACAGCAGGAACAATATCAGATAGTTTTTGGTATTCTGTTCTAGGGTGGTAAAGCTTCGGGTTGTAGCGGTCTGGTTCATCAGGCTGGTTCTGTTTTTAATAGATCTAAGAATTGCTTTGCAACACGGCTGATGTGGTATTGCTCCGGATCCGGAAGCTGCATGCGTAAGGCATAATCCCGGTTCAGGAAAGCCAGCAGGTCCTCGGGATTAAAGTGCTTGTTAATATTGAGTACCGGTCGGTTTGTAAGGACATAGTCGATCAGTTTACTGGGGACGTTCAGGCTTGTATTGTTGTCAAAATTAATCAAGAAATCCATTTCTGAAAGCTGGTTCAACAACTTGTCCCGGTCAATATAACCTGATACAATCAGTTTTTCTCCCAGGGCTTCCCGGTAGGCTTCCAGGAGCTCCGGCTGGTTGGTGAACACCCGGAATTGAAAAGGCCGGTCGCAGGTCACCAGGAATTCCAACAGGGATCGCGGGTCCCGTATGCCCTGCAGGAATCCCCCGGCATAGGCAAAGGTGGGCACCTGGTTTTCCACCCTGGAGGCTTTGCTTGCCTGAAGGTCAAAATCAAATCCCTGGGGGATTACCCGGATCTTGGGGTGGAATTCCTTGTAATAGGCGGGACGGGCGCTCTCCACGGGGATGGCCACGAAATCCGCCTTTCTGCAGAACTGTTTCTCCAGGTAGCCGAAATAGAAGGGCTTGCGGAACGAATCCAGTACATCACCCATGTAGGGATCCCCGCAATCGGCGATCCAGGTGGTGGCAATGGGCCTCCGCTTTCTCCAGGCCCGGGCCGCCCCCCAGTGGACCGGATAGGGGACCGCAAAGGAGATCATCAGGTCGTAGCCTTCCTCCTTTCTCAGCATCCGCTTCACCCTGAACATTTCCTCGATGGCCGGGTACTCGAACAGCAGGAGGAGCAGGCGGCTCAGGGCCCGGCAGATCATGCTGAAGGGCTTGCGCTTCGAGGTGGGAACGGCCGGGAACCTGGCCTTGGACCAGCGTTTCAGCTGGATGGGGCAGGAACGGAGGAACTCCGAATAGTCATGATCCCGTTTCCGGGTGAGGACCACCACCCGGTGTCCCATCCGGTGAAACTCCCTGGCAAGTTCAGTGGCCCTGAAGCTTCGCGGGGAAAGCTCAGGATAAAATGCGCTGGAAACCAGTAAAATGTCTTTTTTCTCACTCATCCTTCAGTCCCCTTCTTTTTTTTCAGTTTCCAGAGAAGGTACTCCACCTCTATTTTGATGAATTCCCGGATCCGGTACCCGATCCAGTATAGGTAGAAACGGTGTATGGAACGGTTGTAATAGCGGCCCATCTTCTTATACCAGTCGCTGCACCCGTCGGTATCCAGCTTCTTCAGCGGTCCCTCCTTGAGCGCCTTCCGCAGGGCCGGGTAGTTCTTCCGGTACTGCCTGATCTCCAGGGAAGTGATTGCCATAATGGTGAAATGCACAATGGAATCGTTGATAAAGTCCACCTGTGCCTTCCGTGTGCAGTAATCGAGCTTGAACTGGTGCAGGTTCAGGGCGGCCTTCAGAAACCCGTTCCGTCCCTTTTCCGAATAGTAGAGTGGACTGTGGGTGGCCGAGCCCGGCCGGGTGGTCCGCATGTAAACCTGCCCCTTCATAAAGGTCACCCGATCGGCCAGGCACATGATCCGGGCCATCAGCTCCCCGTCCTCCAGGTAGGGCACATTCACCAGGTAACGCAGATCGTAGGCCTGCATAAACGCGGTCCGGAAAAACATGGAAACGGAGCGGTGGGGATCCCTTTCTTCGGTACCGTCTGCCTCCCTCCAGAACTTATACAGCAGATCCACGCCGGTCATCACCTGGTCGGTCCTGTGGGGGGGATCATACTGATACACCTCCTTCATCTTTCCATTCAGGATGGTATATCCCATTAATCCCACATCCAGTTTGTATTGGTCCATGATCTCCAGGCGGTCCTTCAACACCTTGGGTTTCAGGTAGTCATCCGGGTCCACCATCATCAGGTACTCTCCGGAAGCCTGTTTCATGCCGTTGTTACGGGCCCTGGAGACCCCCTGGTTCTCCTGATCGATCAGGACAATATTGTCAAATTCCTCCTGCAGCCGGGCCACCACATCGTGACTGCGATCGGGCGATCCATCGTTGATGCAGATCAGCTCATAGCTGTCACGCGGGATATCCTGGTCCTCCAGGCTGCGTATGCACCTTTCCACGTAGGGTTCCACGTTGAAAATGGGTATTATGACGGATAAGCGCTTCATGTGGACTGCTTTGAATCCGGATCTGCTTCCCGGTAAATGCCGAGCCAGTCATCGATTACATGGTCCCAGCCGGAGAATCCGGAGATTCGTTCCCGGTTCCCCCGGCACTTTTCCCTCCATGCGGCATGGTTCCCGATGGCGTCCGCAAGGACCCCATCCAGGGATTCCATGGAGGTGGTCAGATAAAACACCCGGTGTTCCTGCAGCACCTGGTAGGGCAGCCAGTCGCCCGCGATCAGGACCTCTTCCGTATAGAGATGCTCCTGTATGGCCGAGGAGAGCGCGTCGGAATCCTGGATGGTCAGGGTGATATCGCTGACGATGCGGTACCTGCACAGGTCCTCCAGGGAGAGGAAGGAAGCCAGGATCCGGAAGGGGATCCCCAGGGTTTCCGCCTTCACCCGGATGCCGGGGATGTAGTCCCTGTCCCCGCCGTAGGTCATGGGCAGCACCAGGAACAGCTGTTCCCTGAGGACGGGGTCCAGGCGCTCAATGCTTTCAATCATCTTCAGATGCTGATGTCCCTTGCTCCGGTTGCTCCCGCAGGTCAGCACA
>CAYRLP010000154.1:0-2633 GCA_964424935.1 uncultured Bacteroides sp. | reverse complement strand
TTGATGCTCTCCGGGGTCCCCTGTCCCAGCAGCTCATCGATGAGCTCCAGCTGGACAATCCCGAAGTGGGCGATCCGGACCTTCTCTTCCAGTTCGGGGAACACCCCGATAAACTCCCTGGCAATCTCCCGGGTTTCCAGCTGTATGGCACTGACCAGCTTGAAAAGGCTGCGCTGACGCTCCCGCCTGACTGGTTTCGCCTTGAAGAAATCGCTTCCCCAGATGGTTATCTTTATCGGCTTGTGCCTGCTTCCCAGCGCTTCGATGAGCCGGTCGTATTTGGGGCTGAAAAAATGGATGTCCACCAGGTCGAAGGGTCCGGACAGCTTCCTCAGGGCCCGGTCGCGGAACAGGGTGGTCATCATTCCCCTGATGCCCGGAAGCACCGCCAGGGCGGAAACCAGCCGGATCCAGAGGATCCTGTGCCCTGTGCTCCCTTTCCGGAATCTCCAGTAGGTAATATTGAAGGATGATGCATCTATCCCTCTAAGATTCAAATGATTACACAGGTTATCGATGGTCTGGTAATGATTGGCGTATTCAAAAAGCACCAGGACTTTCATACAGGACTTAAGGCGGACTCAGGGTTTAAAGTTTTCCAGGAAACGGGAATACTGGTTCCAGTCCCCGATATCGATCCAGCTGTTCTGGGAGATGGGGAACACCCCCACCTTTCTCCCCTCCTGCTGAAGCTTCAGGATCAGATCGGTGATATTGTAGAATTTATTTTCGGGGATCTCTTCAATCAGACCCGGCTCCAGGATGTACATCCCGCTGTTGATCTTAAAGGTAAGTTCCGGTTTCTCGACCAGCTGGGTCAAAAGACCGTTCTCCCCGGTTTCGATGGTTCCGTAAGCGATGGGGAAATGCTTCAGAGCCGCCACGATGGTGATCTCGTTCCCGTTCTCCCGGTGAAACTGGAGGATCTCCGAGTAATCCTGGTCGATCAGGATATCGCAGTTGCTCACAAAGAAGGTTTCCTGCAGCTCCCCCTTCAGCAGGCTCAGGCTGCCCGCGGTCCCCAGCGGTTTGGTCTCTTCAAAGAACTGGATCTTATCCTCCAGACCCAGGCTTTCCACGTAATAGCGGATCAGGTCGGATTTGTAGTTCACCGAGATATAGAAGCGCCTGGAGCCGTGCTGGTTGAAGCGGTCGAAGATCTCCTCCAGCATGGTCCTGTCGCTGATGGGGATCAGGGGCTTGGGCAGCACATTGGTCAGGGGTTTGAGCCGGGTGCCGAATCCACCGGCCATGATCACCACCGGCAAATTGAAGCGGGCTGCCACTTCCTGCTTCTTTGCCAGGAACATATCCTCCCAGAACAGCACATCCTGAAGTTCCCCCCCCGCATCCACCACAGGCATGAATTCGGTCCGGTGATGCAGCATCATCGCCTTGATCTCGGGAACGGAATCGGTGGGCCTGGCCACCACATACTCGTCCGTTCGCAGGATGGAGCGGACGGGGACCGTCAGTTCGATGTTGGCGATGATGGCGCGCTGGATGTCCCCGATGGACAGCAATCCGATGAACCGGTTGTTATCGGTCACCAGCAGCAGTTTGCGCTCGAAGCGGTCCATCTGCTTCAGGGCAAACAGGACGGTGGCATCCGGCTTGATAAAGATCTGGTTGGCGTTCTTAATCATTCAGAATGCGTTTAAGGTTAGAAACGATATACCGTATATCCTCTTCGCTCAGCCTGGAATACATGGGCAGGGTGATCAGGTTGTCCGTCACATACTCGGTCACCGGCAGCGGGCCGGCGAACTCCCTGTAGATGGAGAAGCGGTGCACGGCCGGGTAGTGCACACTGGTCTGAATACCCGCCTCCGCTAGCCCTTCCCGGACCCGATCGCGCTTCTCAGCGGTGGAATCCTTAAGCACGATAGTGAAAATGTAGTTGGACACCTTTGCACGGGAAGAAGCAAAGGGAATGGTGATGCCCTCCACCTCCTTCAGCATCTCAAGGTAGTGTTCCCGTATCCTTTCCCGTTTCTGCAGGTCGGCCGGGAGCTTGTCCAGCTGCACCAGCCCGATGGAGGCGCGGATATCGTCCATCCGGTAATTGTAACCCAGGTCCACCACATCGTAGGAGGTGGAATGTCCTTTGGAACGTTCGTAGGACATGCTGGTCATCCCGTGGGAGCGCAGCAGACGCGCCCGTTCCGCAAATTCGGGATGGTTGGTGACCAGCATCCCCCCTTCGCCGGTGCTGATATTCTTATTGGAAAAGAAACTGAAACAGCCCATATCCCCGATGGTTCCCAGTTTTTTCCCGTCATGCTCCGACAGAGGCCCGTGGCAGGCATCCTCAATGACTTTCAGATGGTGGTGCTGTGCAAGCTCCATGATCCGGCCCATATCACAGGGGAAGCCACCAAAATGCATCACCACAATGGCTCTGGTGCGCGGAGTGATCTTCCGTTCCACATCCTCCGGATCCATGGTCAGGTCCCCCGTACTGACAATATCCGCAAAAACCGGGACCGCCCCCACATACCGGATGGCGTTGCAGGTGGCCACAAAGGTGAGGGAGGGACAGATCACCTCGTCGCCGGGCCCGATCCCGGCCAGGGTCATGGCCAGATGGAGGGAGACCGTGCAGTTGGTTGTGGCCACCGCCTCCCCGGCCC
>CAYRLP010000153.1:5480-6618 GCA_964424935.1 uncultured Bacteroides sp. | reverse complement strand
AATCCTTTCTGTGAACGCCCATGCATCCCGCGGATCACGGCCTTTAAGGATGATCTCCAGTCCGCGTACCATAGTACCGGAGCTGAAAGCATCCACAACAACGCCGTTCTGTATCTCGGCTTCTATCCTTAGGTGACCCTCAATTCGTGTGATCGGATCAATTACGATTCTTTGCGCCATAACAATGAGATTTTATTTTTCTATTTCAATCCAGAATTTCTGCCAGATGGGTGTAGAAGGGGCCGTTGTCCCAGAATTTGGCTTCAGTACATCCAATGCAGGGGTGACCGGACTGTATCGCGTTACTTATCCCGCAGTTCCACCTAGTGATTCCACAGGCGCTGTATGTATTTGGACCTTTGCAACCCAGCCAGTAGAGACAATATCCTTTTCTGGCATTTTCACCATCGAACCGCTCTACAAAGCGCCCGTTCTCATAGTGTGCCCGGCGATAACAAGTGTTATGCACACTGTTGGAATAGAATACTTTCGGTCTGTTGAGTGCATCAAGCTCGGGCAGACTATCGAAGGTCAGGATATGTACCACAATACCAGTCATCACACAAGCGATGGGTGGACAGCCTGGTATATTGATAACAGGAGTACGCCGGATCACATCTTGTACGGGCTTTGCTCCCGTGGGATTGGGCAAAGCTGAGGCAAGTCCACCTTGAGCGGCACAACTGCCCAGCGCCAATATGACTTGTGCACCTTCTGCAGCCAGTTTCAGATCATCCAGTGCATTTTTACCTCCTATGGTGCAGTATCCGGCATTCTTAGTGGGTACCGATCCTTCAACCATCAGGATATATTCGCCATGATGGTTTTCTATGGTTTCATAAAATGATTTCTCTGCCTGTTTACCGGAGGCTGCCATAAGGGTTTCTGTGTAATCCAGTGAGATTTTGTCAAACACAATATCTGCTATAGCCGGATGAGAAGAACGTATGAATGATTCACTGCACCCTGTGCATTCCTGCAGGTGCATCCAAAGCACCGGGATACGGGTTTTTGTCTCCAGTGCCTTTGCCACCTGGGCAATACCGGATGTTCCGAGTCCCATCATGGCTGCCATGGTACCGCAGAACTTCAGGAATTCGCGACGGGAAAGTCCTTGGCTGCGAATTTCCTCATAAAC
>CAYRLP010000153.1:0-5470 GCA_964424935.1 uncultured Bacteroides sp. | reverse complement strand
GTTTTACTCATAATATCGGGGGACTTTTTCAGTTAAAATTAGTTTCAGTTTCCCTGTAACCAGAAAACGATCACCCAACCTGACATTCTCTTCATAAGGGATCCGGATGATCATTGAACCGGATTTGCAGACCAGTTTGATCGCTGGTACCTCCCCTGAATCAATTACCTCCACAACCTCACCGTGAAAGCGATAAGTATTTGATTCTCCTTTCTCCATCCTGTGATCATCATTGGCCGAAACGTTATTCCAATAACAGTGCCAAAGGCAGATAGTCGGAACTTAAAACTATGAAATCCGGTAAGGAAAAGATTACAAGGAGATTAACGGGTATCGATTATACTGTAATGAGACTCCTTGAATTAAATAATGTGGGAATCCGTAAATATGCTTGCGGAATTCCGCAACTATGATGCCTCATTACAATCGTCTTTTTTATTCTGATATTTCTTCCATCTGTCCCTGAAGGTGGAGAGGCTGAGATGAAGCAGTCGGGCAGCTTGTGTTTGATTCCCTTTGGTGGTTTTCATTGCTTCCAGGATCAGTTTGTGTTCAATGCATGAAAGGATCTGATCCAGATTCATGCCCTTAGCATTGAAACAGACTGAACACTCACCAATAATCTGTTCAAGTGGATTGTTGTTCCTTATTTCGGGAGGGAGTTCATTCACAGTGATTTCATCCTGTGTAAAAACCGTGGCACGCTGGATAACGTTTCGCAACTCACGGATGTTGCCCGGCCAGTGATAAACCCTCATGCATGTCAATGCCTCCTTACTGACAGAAATTTCCCGGTTGGGCGCATATCTTTTTATGAAATGATTGCATAAAAGTTCAATATCGTCAGTCCTTTCTCTCAGAGGAGGAATCTCGATCCGGACCACATCGATCCGGTACTGGAGATCGGACCGGAACATTTCCGCCTTCACCAGGTCTTTCAGGTCCACCTTCGAAGAGGAAATCAGCCTGATGTCGATGGGCCTGGTTTCCGTACCACCGATCCGTATCAATTCTTGTGATTCCAACACCCGTAATAGCTTTCCCTGGATCTCGCAGGGCACATCATCGATATCGTCCAGAAATACTGTTCCCCGATTGGCCGTTTCGAATAGCCCGGGTTTCGAATTAATTGCACTTGTATAGGCTCCCTTTTCGTGTCCGAACAACTCACTTGCCATCAGATCGGGAGGCATGGCAGAAAGCCCTATTTTTACAATGGAATGCTGACTTCGTGCACTCATCCTGTGTATATAATCAGCGAATATCTCTTTCCCTACACCGGTTTCACCTACAAGCAAAATAGGAGAGTCCGAGGCTGCTGCTTTTGCGGCAAGTTTTAAAAGCTCTTTCATTTCGCCGTTCTGGGTGATAATGGATATGGATTCTGTGCTTCTCATATTCATTTTATTTTAGCATATCCTGGGTAATTGTTCTCCCGATATCATATCAATGATCCGCGTACTGCCGATGGTGGTTTCCATATGAAGCAGGCCACCATGGTCAACAGTCACATGACCTATGATCCGGCTCATGCTGCCGGTTTCATGGGAACGCATAATGTCGAGAACCTGGCCTGCATGTTCTTCAGGAAGAATGACAAGAATTTTTCCCTCGTTTGCTACATACAGTGGATCAAATCCCATGAGCTCACAGGCACCACGAACACTTTCAGAAACCTGTAACTGATTCTCATACAACCTAATACCCACGCCGGAAGCTTGGCAGATCTCATTCAGGGCACTGGCCACGCCGCCCCTTGTGGGATCCCTCAATACATGCAGGTTGGGTTGATGTTGGAACACATCAAGCATCATCCGGCTCAGGGAGGCCGTGTCGCTCTTAATGGGTGTGTCATAGAAAATACCGACCCGTTCGGACATAATGGCAATTCCGTGATCACCTATGGAACCACTGATAATCACCACATCGCCCGGTTGGCAGTTTTCCGGGGAGATTCTCACTCCGGGGAACACTTTCCCGACACCGGTCGTGTTGATGTAGATCTTATCTCCTTTTCCCCGTTCAACCACCTTGGTATCCCCTGTAATAACACTTACTCCGGCGTTACGCGCGGCGCTATCGATGGACCTCACAATCTTCCACAGATCTTCCAATAATAATCCCTCCTCCAGGATCAGGGCCAGCGATATATAGAGTGGTTCGGCACCACAGCAGATTAGATCGTTGATGGTGCCATTCACAGCGAGATCCCCGATATTGCCACCGGGGAAAAAAATTGGATCGACAACAAACGAATCCGTGGTCATGGCCAGTTCCCCTGAAATGTGCGGGATACGAGCCCCGTCATGGCCCTGCTCAAGCCACTCATTTCCCAGGACTGGCAGAAACATTTTTTCTATAAGCTGCTGCGTCATTTTCCCGCCGCCACCATGAGCCATGAGTATGGTTTCATAGTCCGATTTGGGGATCGGGCATGCCAGGTTCATATTGCTGGAACCAGCCATCAGTGTGTACTTATTTATGATGAACCGCTGTTATACGGGTATATCTGTAATAAGCCGAACAGACACCTTCGGAAGATACCATGGGTGCTCCAAGGGGATGTTCCGGGGAGCAGTCATTTCCAAATGCCCGGCATTCAGAGGGTTTCTTATGACCGGTAAGGATTTCACCTGCCATGCATAGTTCGGAATCTTCTGATTCAATATGATTAAGTTGGAATTTGATTTCCGCATCAAATCTTTCATAGCCGGGGGCCAGTGAAAATCCGCTTGCTGGAATGGTCCCGATTCCCCTCCACTTTCGGTCCACATTTACAAAAATCCGCTGGATGAGTTCACGGGCGGCCATATTTCCCTCCGGTCTGACGGAACGGCCGTATGCATTTTCAACACCATGCCTGTTGTGTTCCAGCATGCGTACGACTCCAAGAATTCCAAGCAGGATATCCACCGGTTCAAAGCCGGTTACGACAATAGGAATCTTGTATTTTTCGGCGAGCTCCCTATACTGCTGATAACCCATCACCGTACAGACGTGGCCGGCTGCCAGGAATCCTGCAATCCGGTTGTGATCAGATTGCATCAAGGCTTCAACGGCCGGAGGAACCTGGACCAGTGAATTCAGGATGTAGAAGTTGTCCAGGTTCATCCTTCTGGCCTGATGAATGGCCATCGCAACAGCTGGGGCAGTGGTTTCAAACCCTACAGCCAGAAATACCACTTCTTTCTCGGGATTCTCAATAGCAATCCCGAGCACATCCAAAGGCGAATATACAATACGGATGTCTCCTCCTTTTGCCCTGACACCAAGCAGATCGGTATGTGTTCCTGGTACCCGCATCATGTCTCCGAAAGAGCAGAGGATTACCTCGGGATTCCCTCCCAACTCCGCGGCCTGGTCGATGGTCTCCACGGGGGTTACACATACCGGGCATCCCGGTCCATGGATCAGTGATATTTGCTTGGTCAGGAGGTCATGAAGACCGTATTTCATAATGGAGTGAGTCTGGCCACCGCATATTTCCATGAGTGTCCACTCTCTGGTAGTTACCCGCCCGATTTCCCGCACCAGGTTTTCCACCAGAAGCTTATCCCGGTATTCATCGATGTATTTCAAATCCGATTGTCAGCCTTAAATGTCTGAGTCGATTTCTCCCATGGCCCTCAGTGACTCAAGGGTGAGCCTGGCATCCTCCTCATCCACCTTGCTCAAGGCAGTACCCACATGTGCCATGATATAATCTCCGGTCTTCACATTATCCAGCCACTGAATGCATACATCTCGGATCGCCTCACCAAATTTGACCCGGGCCATTTTTAGATCCGGGTCCTTGTCATCAATGGAAATGATCTGTCCTGGTACTGCCAAACACATAAATGCCTGCTATTAATGTGGATAAAGTTATCCTAAAAATACGTTCGGATCAAAAAATAGATATTTCTTTTTAACTTGACTTGGGCTGCTTCGGATACCACCTGACGCGCTGGCTATGGAAACCATGGAGACCTACAAATTCAGAATACTTGGACTGGTTCAGGGAGTCGGCTTCCGGCCGTTTGTTTTCACCCTGGCGAAGTCCCACAAACTGAATGGATATGTGGAGAACCGGAACGACGGCGTGACCCTGCTGGTGAATGGAACCCGTAAAGATATCGAGAGATTCAAAGACGACCTGCTCAGATCTGCCCCGGAAGCTTCCTCCATAGAGGATATCGAGATTGAACAAGTACGACATATCCCATTTGATTCTTTTCAGATTCGGCTCAGTGAAGATGTTTCGGATGAAGTGACTGAGATCGGTCCCGATATTGCAGTTTGCGGCGACTGCCTGGCAGATATGGTTCATCAGGCCCATCGGAAAAACTACCCTTTGATCAATTGTACCCATTGTGGCCCGCGTTTTTCCATTATCACGGACCTGCCCTACGACCGTCCGAATACCACCATGGCTTCCTTTGAAATGTGTCCGGTATGCAGGGCGGAATACGAAGATATCGGGGACCGGAGGTTTCACGCGCAACCTGTCGCATGCAACCGGTGCGGGCCGGTGTACAGGCTGGACCTGGGAGGTAGGTCCATCCGGGATCTGGATGAGCTTCTTTCCCGGATCAGGGATCTTGTTTCCCGGGGGGGATTGCTGGCCGTAAAGGGAACGGGTGGATATCACCTGGTGTGTGATGCCTTCAGTGAGTTAGCAGTAGGGAAACTCAGGGCCCTGAAACAAAGGGACGGGAAACCTTTTGCGGTCATGTTCAGAAATGCCCGGGAAGCAGAACATCATGTAGAAATATCAGCCCTTGAAAATGAGATGCTTACTTCATGGAGAAGACCCATTGTCCTGCTCATAAAAAAGGGGACCTTCACCAGGGGAATTGCAGATGGGCTTTCAACATTGGGAGTCATGCTACCATACATGCCGTTCCATCATCTCCTCTTTGAATACCTGGAGACCCCGGCTGTGGTGCTGACCAGCGGGAATTTCTCAGATGAACCCATTCTTATTTCAGATGACCTGGTCAGAGATGTATTTTCAAAACATGTGGACGGAGTCGTCAGCTACAACCGTGAGATATACAACCGTATCGATGATTCGGTGGTTGCATGTTTGCATAGGGAGACCCTGGTTCTGAGGCGGGCCCGGGGATATGCTCCCGCTCCCATCAGAACGAATGTGGATCTTGAAGGGATTGTTGCCACGGGAGCCGAGCTGACCGGATCTTTCTGCATAGGGAAAGGGAAGATGGCCCTTATGAGTCAGTACCTGGGAGATCTGAAGAACCTGGAAACGCTGGAGTTCTTCAAGGAGAGTTACAACAGGTTCAGTTGTTTGTTCAGATTTACACCGGAGATGGTGATCAGCGACCTGCATCCGGATTACCTGTCCAGCCGCTTTGCCGAACAACTGGCAGTGGAGCACCCGGGGATTCCCCATGTCCGAGTGCAACACCATCATGCCCACATTGCATCGGTTATGCTGGATCGGGGCCTGGATGGGGATGTACTGGGA
>CAYRLP010000152.1:5616-6626 GCA_964424935.1 uncultured Bacteroides sp. | reverse complement strand
GGTTGTAGTCACGTGCAATCATCTCCCGCAGGGCAACTTCCCATTCCCTTCTGGCCTGTTCATCGGGTTCGCCCCAGAAATTGGGTACATCGGCCATGATCAGCAGACCCAGTTTATCGGCCCAGTAAAGCTTTCGGGGCACCTCCACTTTGATATGAATGCGGTTGCCGTTCAGCCCTATTTTTTTTGACCTGAGAATCTCATCCCGCATGAATTCATCGCTCGGGTACGTATAGAAACCGTCAGGGTGATAGGCCTGGTCCAGACACAGCTGAAGGTAGATGGGTTTGTCATTCAGGGCCACATAAGGATAATCGGTACCGGGTAGATTCATGACGCTGATTTTCCGCATGCCGAAATAGGTGGATAGCTCGTCATATATGTACTGGTTGTTGTGAAGCTGAACCTTCACCTCGTACAGATATGGATTATCCAGGTCCCACAGCTGTGGATCCGGAACGTTGATTTCAAATTCAATCTCATCCTGTCTCCTGTCGATCTTCGGCAGGGAGATCATTCCTGGTATTTCCTTGTTGGGAAACATCAGATTGATGAAGAGAGTCTCATCGGCCGGCTGATCCAGCTGTATCTGGATATTTACAGTACCCCTGTCAATATCGGGGGTGAAATGGACCTGTTTCATCGCAACACTACCCCTGCTTTCCAGGTAGACGGTCTGCCAGATTCCCTTGGCTTCCCCGTAACCCTGTTTGCCCTCCAACTTAAAAGGGTGGGGGCTGTCGTCTACACGCAGAACCAGCTGGTGGGCCTGTCCGGGTTGGGTGTATTCGGTCAGGTCAAACTCAAAGGGTGTGTATCCTCCCTGATGTTCCCCCACAAATTCACCATCGATCCAGACACTGGTAAGCCAGTCGCAGGCGCCGATCACCAGAAAGGTGCGCTTATCGCTCCATTCCTCCGGGATATCCAGGCGCCGGCTGTACCAGGCTATATCCGACAGGTTCTCAATACCCGACAGGCGGGATCCCCAGGGAAAGGGAACGGTAATC
>CAYRLP010000152.1:0-5606 GCA_964424935.1 uncultured Bacteroides sp. | reverse complement strand
CGGTAATCTTATCCATGAATATGGGGTGCCTGAACCACTGCTCTTCCATCCCCTGATCCAGGCTGTCGAATTGAAATTCCCAGGTGCCGTTCAGATTGATCCAGGCTTCACGCTGAAAATCGGGTCTCGGATGTTCGGGCAGGGGTATTTCCTGGGCGGACAGAAGCAGGGGGAATAAGCACAGGCCCGCAAGCAGGGTCCCTGCAAGAGTGAATCTATTCATAATCCTGATATTTATGCATATTTAGGCTCCGGTTTCACTCAGATATTGCAACTCCCACATAGGAGTCGGCTGTTCCGTAGTAAAGGAACCACATCGATTGGAACCGGACCAGGCCTTCTGCAAAGGTGGTTCCCGATTCATACTGACCCGTTAATTCATGGGGCAGGGTAGGCCTCAGGATACAGGTGTCGGACCGGGAAAGGACCCTGTCGGGCTGTTCCGGATCAAAAACGATTTTCCCCACGGAGTAGGTGCCCCGGGGCAAATCAGGGGTGGCATCCGTCCCTTCAGAGTTCTTTCCGTTATAGAGTAGTATGATACCTTCTTCCGTGATCACGGCGGGTGGTCCGCACTCGGTCAGATCACTGTCAAAATACCCGGCCCGGGTTTCGATCACCGCTTTCAGCTCTCCGTTTTCGTCCAGGGTTGGGTACCAGTCCGCCAGGTTTTCAGACCAGGCCAGGTTGATAAACTGCTCTCCCCAGTACATCCAGTACTTGCCGTTGATCTTTTCTGCCACCAGATCCTCACCTTCCAGCCGGGTGATGATGGATCCCGATTTGGACCAGTGATCCAGGAACTTCCCGTCATAGGCAAAGGCAAAGGCGGGACCTTTTTTTTCCCAGTGTATCAGGTCCGTAGAGTGGGCTATGCTGAGCCGGGCCACATCCTGGTTCCAGGAGGTGTAGGCCATGACATACAGACCGTCCCGCGTAACCACAACGCGTGGATCTTCACAACCGCCGGGATAATCGTACTTGAGAAACGCACCGCTGTCCGGATAGAGCACCGGAGTAGGATAAATTTCAAAATGCAAACCATCCTCACTGGTGGCCAGTCCAATCCTTGAGGTACGTCCTCCCAGGATGGCCGCCGGATTGTCTTCGGCCCTGAAGAGCACATGGATCTTTTGGTCCTTTACGATAGCCGCCGGGTTGAATACATCCGCCTTTTGCCACTGAACCAGTTCTTTAGTAACCGGACAGAGAAAGGTATAAGAGGAATCGGCACGAAGTACCGGGTTCTCATCAGGTTTCTGGAAATTCAGGAAGGCCGCTTCCCTTTCTGTTTCACTCTCATTTTTCGACACACAGGCCACAGAACCAAGCAGGACCAGTAGGTAGATTATTTGTTTCATAGCTTATCGGATTTATGCCATGTTCCAGGCTTTTATCATTAATTCTCTGGTGATCAGGATCCCTTCATGTTCGCTCTTCTCCGTACCTTCATACTCAATACCGATGTAACCGGTATAATCGGACTCCTTCACGATCTTCATCATCCGGTAATAATCAATCTTGGTATCCTCTCCCTGATCATTAAAATTGTAGGATTTTGCGCTCACTGCCCTGGCATAGGGAAGAAGTTCACTGACTCCCTGATAGCGGTCATACACCCGGTTACAGTCCCCCTGGGTGGTTCCCCATTTGGCGGACAGGCACCAGTTCCCGAAATCTGGAAATGAACCGAAGTTGGACATGTTTACTTCCCGAATGATCCCTGCAATCAGGGCAGCATCAGAGCTGAAGAGCCCGTGATTCTCAATCACAATATTTATATCTTCTTTTGCAGCGTACTCGGCCAGGCGGGACATGCCATCGATAATGGCCTGCCTGTATGTTTCCCTGTCAGGATCGCCGAAGGCATTCACCCGCATGGTGGGACAGCCCAACAGCTTTGCGGCATGAACCCATTTATAGTGGTTCTCCACCGATTTCAGCCTTGTTTTCTCCCTGGCATCCCCCAGGTCACTTTCATCATCGACCATGAGGACCAGGTTTTTAACTCCCGCATCCGTGGAGCGGACCTTCATGCGGTTCCAGAAAGTTTCGTCGCTGGCCTGCCTGGTGTAGAAACCATTCACATATTCAACCGCATCCAGCTGATAGGTTTCCTTTGCAATGGCGGCAAAATCAACCGGGTCCAGTGTACCGTCGTTGAAATTCCGGTGCAGGGACCACTGCGCCAGGGAAATATGAAGTTCTTTCTCCCGGGAGTGATACGCATGAAGCGGCTTCACAGCAAGGGCGGAGGCTCCGAGGAGACTGCTCCGGAGAAATGTTCTTCTTTTCATGTTTTTACTTTTGAATGTTAAGCAGGGATTCCCGGGTGATTATTCCCCTGGTTTTGTAAACAGGGTATACTCGGCGTCCCATGTTTCTGATTCGCCCGGTTTGACGGAGATCCAGATGGAATTTTCCGGGCTTAATGTGGTTAGGCACGCCCAGAAGGCCATCCGGTGCAGGGGTTTATTCACTGAGAAGCTTACACCCGCTCCGGACTTCTCATTGATCACCGTCACCTGGTGATCGGATACTTCGCTGCCATATCCCTCCAGGAGCAGGAAGAAGGCATCCTCATCATGCAGATCCCTGATAAAACGCAATTCGTTTCCCTGAAGTTCTACGAATCCCTGGGTATCACTTTCGGTTGAGACCTTGTATGGAAACTGGATCCTGAATGCGGTTCCGCTGGGTTCGCCGTCAATCATGAAGAAATTATGGTTGAACTGGTCCGTTTCAATCGCCCGACTTCCTGTATTTTCCAGCCGGTGTTCCATTCGGAAACCGTCCTCTTTCAGTTTGATTGTTTTCTGGTAGGTATAGCTATACCCTATACCGCTGTTAAGTTCCTGTATGAAGGTGATCCAGTCACTTCCGTGGTCGATGGTCCATGTACCCGGATCAAGAAGTTTGTAGTTATTCCTGAAGTTGTACTCCTCTTCATCCGGCTTTTCGATCACCCCCACTCCGATCCTTACATATTCACCCCCGGTTTCCGCTTCGTCATAGCCCAGTCCCGGTTGGATATATCCCTCCACGGGACCTGAAAGATCTTCATGGAAGAGGGGATCGTGGGTTTTCTTCCAGTAACCGAAATACTCATGCCCCTTGTAGCGGACACTCCCTATAACTCCCGACCAGTCGAAACGGGTGGCACGGTAAAGGCCGTTTTCCGCATCAGGCAGATAGAGTTTCATTTCCACCTCATCATTGGAAATGGTGAGGGAGGGGTAGGAATCAAATTTCAACTCTTGGGAATTACAGCTGAACAGGGAGACAGTGATCAGGGCCCCTGCCATGGTACGTATAATGGTTTTCATCCGAATCTGTATGTTAGTATGTCATAAAAGAAATCTGAAATTTACGGCCTCATTTGCACTAATCGTTGCTCAACAGCCATTTTACAGCCTCCTCATAGTCACTCAACACCAGCATATTACCTCCTCTGTTGAGTGCAACCGTTTCCGCAAACTTGTCGATGGATTTTTCGGGCCATACCACAGCAATCTTGATAATGTTTCTCAGGACAAGACCGATCTTTTCACCTATAAAGTATCTGTCCGTGGTCGATAAATTACTTCCTTTTACTGCCAGGCCGTTTATCAGGACCCTGTTTAGCCCCTCTTTCTCACATCTTTTTTTGAGCAATTCCGGGAAAGACAGGAATTCTCCTTTATCATACTTACCGGTCAGGTTAAACTCTAGGTAGCCCTCCTTGATCTCAAATTCATACTGGCTTTTCATGCCTGATGTTTGATAGAACTAATTTAGAGTTTTTTTAGCTGATTCCCTATTCAGACTCAAATTCTCCGTGTACCGGAGGTTTGGCAAAGCGCCAGCCTTTTTTAAGCTCCACTGAAAGCGAGTCTCGGATCTGCATGTACCGGGGATCCCGGGCCAGGTTAATGTTCTCCTGAGGATCCTCCGAATGATCGAAGAGTTCTGCGAACAGCAGTTCTCCGGGCGTGTTATCCTCCTTGTTCCAGACGTACCATTCCACATAGCGGTATCGGTTGGTCCGGATGGCATATCCCATCTGTTCCCCTTCCACGGTGGTGGTCCGGCCATAGCGGCCCAGGAGAAACTGGCTGAAGGCGGCAGTTTTCCACTGCAGGGAAGGATTTTCCAGCAGGGGGACCAGGCTGGTTCCCTGCAAATGTCCCGGTACCGGGAGATGCGCCATCTCACATAAGGTGGGATAGATATCCACAAACTCTGTTAAGGCCTTGCTCTGGCTGCCTCTGGCAGCCACCCCGTAGCCGCTGATGATCAGGGGGACCCGGGTATCTATTTCGTAATTGGTCTGTTTGCACCATCCGTTGTGCTCCCCCAGTTTCCAGCCATGATCACCCCAGAGCACAATAATTGTATTCTTGGTCAGATCAAGCCTTTCCAGCTCATCCAGGAGCCTGCCGATCTGCGCGTCGGTGTAGGAGACACTGGCATAGTATCCGTGTTTTATTTCCCTCTGCCGCTCTTCAGGCCAGGGTGGATCCTGGGGCAGGGGCAGGTCGTTGCAGTCATCATAGCCCCGCAGTTCTGCTTCACCGTGCACCAGGTAGGCCAGGCTTGCTTCGGGGACATACTGATTCTCAGCCAGGGGAATTTTACTTCTATCATAAAGGTCCCAGTACTTTCCGGGTGCGTTGAAGGGGAGGTGGGGACGGTAGTATCCAACGGACAGGAAAAAGGGCCTGTCTTCTTCCTTCAGTTCCCTGAGATGTTCTATGGCTCTTGTGGTCTGTGCCCCATCGTAATAGTCGTCATCGTCCACATCCGCCATTTCGGTGGCATTGGCTTTCACATACCAGTGTCCAAGCTGATCGATCCGTGATATACCCTGCTCCTTGAACCGGTCAATTTTTCTTTGCTGGATATCCAGGTTCTCTTCATTGACGTAAACGGCATCCGGGTCGAAGGGAAATCCGTCAAGATGTTCAGGGATGACCGTCCAGGAGACCGTATCCGGATCATTGTTATGAAAGGTTTTACCCAGACCGATGGTAATGTAGCCGTTCTGCTTGAAGAATTGCGGCAGGGTGACCACATCCGGTACCTGGGCCCTGAAAGCGGTACGCAGGTCCCAGACCTGAATGGAATCGGGCCTGAGACCCGTCAGCAGGCTGGCCCTTGATGGATTGCAAACCGCCTGCTGGCAATAGGTACGCATAAAGGTAACGCCCTGCCTGGCCAGCCGGTCCATGTTTGGTGTCAGCACGAACGGACTGCCGTATGCACCGAATTCGGGACGCAGATCGTCCACGGGAATGAACAGGATATTTGGAAGCACCTTCCCCTCTTCCGTCTCCTTTGCGCCCCTTGTGGTGCATGAGAAAAGCAGAACGGTCAGAATGTAAAGGATGCAGAGTGCCGGAACAGGTCTGTGAAATTTCATCTTCTGATCAGTTTTAAAAAATGTACACTACAGCAGGTGCTAGTTTTCCCCTGCCAGGATTGCCCCGTCACCGAAATCCAGGTAGGAATCAAAGAAGGGCAGCATCTGGTTGGGTATACGTCCGTTTTTTGTATAGATATTGTTTACATGGGTACCGATGTATTCTTCAGCAAAATGGGTTATGCCCACGTTTTCCAGCCTCTGG